>JAZNRX010000193.1:0-17890 GCA_045590915.1 Acutalibacteraceae bacterium
TAGGAAATTGCTCGCGATGTGAGCAATTTACATATAACAAGAAACACCTACAGCCCCCCAAGATTGTGGGTAGAGGGGTTGATAAATCGTATAATTTTTTTCTTATTCACTAATTAAAAATATGATTCATATGCAAAAAATTTTGGCATTTTGTATAAAAAAGTAAAGTTAAAGCACTTGACTTTTTTTAATAATAATTATAAAATAATATGGATAATGCGAGGCGGATGATTTTGCGGTAATTGTCGGGCCTTTTAAATAGATTTTAAATAGATTTTATTTATGCATTATTACTATTCTACACGTGCTTCGGCACGTTCACCATACGAAAAAATTACAGGAGGTGTATACGGCTATGGAGATTTCTATCGGTGTTGCAATAATTATTGCTGTTGCGGCGGCGGTTATTTTCGGTGCAATCGGCTTTGTTGCCGGCGGTGCACACAGAAAAAAAGTTGCAGAAAAGGCAATCGGCTCCGCAGATGAGGAAGCAAAAAGAATTATAAGCAATGCTCTCACCACTGCAGAAACAAAGAAGCGTGAAGCCATCCTTGAAGCAAAGGATGAAATTCATAAAGAGAGAACAGAACACGAAAAAGAAATCAAAGAGAGAAGAAGCGAGGTTCAGCGTCAGGAACGCAGAATGATCCAGAAGGAAGAAGCTCTCGACAAGAAGACGGAAGCTCTTGAAAAGAAGGAAGATGTCCTTCAGGGTAAAATCAAGGAAGCTGAAGACAGGCTTGAGGAGGTTGAAACCCTCAAGAGAAGCCAGTTTGAAATGCTTGAAAAAATTTCAGGCTTTACAAAGGAACAGGCTAAGGAATATCTCATCAAAAATCTTGAAGGCGACCTTGTTCACGAAAAGGCTCTCAAGATTATGGAAATTGAACAGCGTACCCGTGAGGAAGCTGATAATCTTGCAAAGGAAATTATCACAACCGCAATTCAGCGCTGTGCCGCAGATCATGCCGCAGAAGCAACCGTTTCGGTTGTTGACCTTCCCAATGATGAAATGAAGGGAAGAATTATCGGCCGTGAAGGCAGAAACATAAGAACACTTGAAAGCATTACGGGTGTTGACCTTATCATTGACGACACTCCCGAAGCAATCACTGTATCAAGCTTTGATCCCGTGCGCCGCGAGGTTGCAAGGCTTACCATTGAAAAGCTTATTACAGACGGAAGAATACATCCCTCAAAGATTGAGGAAATGTACGAAAAGTCCAAAAAAGAGGTTGAAGCCACAATCAAGGCAACAGGTGAAAGAGCTGCCATTGAAGCAGGTGTCAACGGAATTAACGGAGAGCTTATCAAACTTCTGGGCCGTCTTAAATACCGCACAAGCTACGGTCAGAATGTACTTAATCACTCTCTTGAGGTTTCCTATCTTGCAGGTCTTATGGCATCCGAGCTTGGTGTTGATGTGAAGACTGCAAAGAGAGCAGGTCTTCTTCACGATATAGGAAAGTCCCTTGACCACGAAATTGAGGGAACTCACATTTCTCTCGGCGTGGAATATGCAAGAAAGTATAAGGAAAAAGAAGAGGTTATTCACGCAATCGAAGCACATCACGGTGATGTTGAAGCAAAAACTCTTGTTGCTGTTCTCGTTCAGGCAGCCGATGCAGTTTCTGCCGCCCGTCCCGGTGCAAGAAGAGAGAATATCCAGAATTACATCAAGCGTCTTGAGCAGCTTGAAGAAATTTCAACCTCATTCCCCGGTGTTGACCGTTCATTCGCAATACAGGCGGGCAGAGAGGTAAGAATTATGGTCAAGCCCGAACAGGTAAGTGACGATCAGATGGTTGTTCTTGCAAGAGATATTTCCAAGAAGATAGAAGAAGAGCTTGAATATCCCGGTCAGATAAAGGTTCACATCATAAGAGAGAACCGCGTGTTTGACTATGCAAAATAATCCTTGATGAAGGGATAGAAAATAAATCATAATTGCAGACATTTGCCGATGGTTTATTGAATAATTAAAATGTTAAAAGGCTTGAGTTTGCTTCGGGTGGACTTAAGCCTTTTTGTTTGAAGTATAAAGCGGAAAAAGGTAATTTATGAGAATATTATTTGTCGGGGATGTTGTAGCTCCTCAGGGCTGTGAGCATTTAAGACGTGTGCTTCCCCCTTTCAAAAAAGCACAGAGCATTGATTTTTGTATCGTAAACGGAGAAAATTCTGCACAGGGTAACGGAATATTGCCTGTTTCCTGTGATTATATACTTGATTCGGGTGCAGACCTTGTTACAACGGGTAACCATGCACTGAAGCGTGTTGAAATTGAAAAATATTTTGAAAACGAAAACATTCCCCTTATCAGACCGTCGAATTTTCACAGAACGGCTGTGGGCAAGGGCTGTTATGTGCTTGATAAAAAGGGAATGAGGCTTGGCGTAATCAACCTTATGGGAAGAATATATATGGATACCTGTGAGGATCCCTTTGATGAGGCAGATAGGCTTATAAAGGAGCTTGAAAATCAGGGAATTAAAAATATCCTTATAGATTTTCATGCCGAAGCCACATCGGAAAAAAAGGTTATGGGCTATTACTGTGACGGCAGAGTAAGTGCGGTTCTGGGTACGCATACCCATATTCCCACCGCAGATGCGTGTGTTCTTGAAAAGGGCACAGCTTATATAACGGATGTCGGTATGTGCGGAGTTACTCAGTCTGTTCTCGGTGTGGAAATCTCCTGTGCAACAAGAAAGGTAGTGACAGGACTTCCCGTTCATTTCAGAAATCCCGAGGGGGCCTGCCATATGGATTGCGTGATAGTTGAAACAGATAATAAAACAGGAAGGGCGGTTTCAGTTGAAAGGTTTACCATTTGTTAAAAAAGCGGTCAGTCTTCTGATGTGCCTTGTTCTTTTTGCGGGACTTTGCTCCTGTGACGGCTCCGGGGACGAGGAAACCACTGTCCCCGAGGAATATCATACCGAGGTACAGCTTCCCGGCGGAAGCCTCAGCGTTCCTTATGACTCAAAGGACTCCCTTAATCCCTATTATTGCAAAACGGTTGTGAATTCTTCACTTTCCTCACTTGTATACCGCTATTTATACCGTCTTGACACATCCTTTACTCCCGTGAGAGATCTCGCTAAAACGGAGAGTATTTCGGGATTGTCACTTAAGGTATATATAATTCCCGAGCTTGTTTTTTCAGAGGGAAGTGAATTCACCTCTCAGGATGTTGTCTATTCCTTTAACTGTGCAAAAAATTCGGAAAACTACGGGGCACTTCTTAAGGGTATTTCTTCGTGCAGTGCCGAAGGCAAGGAGTGTGTGGTTTTCAGCCTTAAATATGAGGATGTGAACGTTCTGAACGCTCTCACCTTTCCCATTGTAAAAAACGGCTCCGCAACAGAGAGCTTTGTGCCCATAGGAAACGGCTTTTATCAGTATTCTCAGGACGGAATAAGGCTTTCCCTTAAGGCTAATCTGAAATATGCGGGACAGCTTTCATCTGTCGGCACAGTCAGACTCACCGATGTCAGCGGCAGTAACGCTCCCGAAAATCTTGTGGACAAGGGTGAACTTGATTTTTATTATTCCGACCTTTCTGACTCGGATGTAACGGGTGTGAACTGTGCAGGCACGGGAATATATCTCAACAATCTCGTTTATATGGGAGTAAACCATAATAATGTGAATATGATACTCGCATCCTTCCGTCAGGCAGTTTCCTTTGCCATAGACAGAAAATCCTTGGCTGAAAATGCCTTCAGAGGATACGGGAGGGGTGCGGCAGTGCCCGTCAACACCTCGTGGAGCTGTTATACCTCAAGTCTCAGTGCCTCCTCTCTCAGTCTCACTGCCGATGCGGAAAAGACACAGCTTCTTCTGTCCGAAAGAGGCTTCGGTGCGGACGGAACCCCATTTACGCTTCGTCTTTTATGCTCGGAGAGCAGTGCTTTTATAAGAAATACCGCAACCGAAATTTCCGCATGTCTCAAGCCCTTCAATATTGAGGTGGTCGTCAGCTTTCTTGACAGCTCCTCACTTAAAAAAGCTGTTCAGGCGGGAGATTATGACTTGTATATTGCGGAAATAAAAATATCCGATACTATGGATCTGGATGCATTTTTCTCTTCGGAGGGTGCCGCCGCTTACGGCATAAGACACGATATAATCACCTGTGACGAGGCATATTACCGTTACAGAAAGGGAGAAATTACCCTTGATGATTTTATTGCCGCATTCAGTGCAGATATGCCCTTTATACCCTTGGTTTACAGAAACGGCAGATTTCTTTACACCAGAGAAATAACCTCCTCTCTTTCTGCCGCAGAGGATTTTTTCTACAGCGATATTTATAAATGGACCTTCACACAAGGAGAATAATTTATGTTGTTTCCCGTTCCGAAAAAAGCTGATATAAGAGAATATTTTTCATTCAACGGTAAAATAAAGGTAAGTGCCGACGGCGAATGTGCCGATGGGGTAAATACCGTTTTTCCGCTTATTGAAAATGACGGCAATCTTCTGATTTCCTGCAGGAAGGAAATGTCACTTGCCGAAATTTCACCCGAAGCCTTCAAGACGGTGTCCGAGGAAAAGGACGGAAAGCTTTTTGTAACCGTTTTTGCTTCAGAAAAAAAAGGCTTTATGAGAGGTCTTTTTTCTCTCAAAAGAATGTATCTGAAAAATGAATTTTTTATCGGAGAAATTACCGATTATCCGTCATTTTCCGTGAGAGGCTATATTGAGGGCTTCTACGGAAGACCGTGGAAATCGGAAGAAAGACTTGAGATGCTTTCTCTCATGGCACTTTTCGGGGAAAACACTCACTATTACGCACCCAAGGACGATCCCTATCACAGAAGCAAGTGGAGGGAATTATATCCCCGTGAGGAAGCCTGTAATCTGAAGGCTCTTGTTGAAAGGGCAAAAAGCCTTATGATAGATTTCCATTATTGTATTGCACCGGGACTGAGTATGTGCTATACCGATGAAAATGATTATTTATGCCTTTGCGAAAAGACAAGGCAGCTTTTTTCTATGGGAATTGTGAATTTCGGTCTGCTTCTTGACGATATTCCCGCTGACCTTTTCTATGAAAACGACAAAAAACAGTTCGGTACATCCTCAAGGGCTCATGCCGTGCTGACGGAAAGGTATTTTTCATTCCTCAAGGGGCTGTCTGACGAATGCTCGCTCACGGTCTGCCCCACCTGCTACAGAGGAAAGGGAGTCGAAAAGGAACTGACGGAATATACCTGTAATATTCCCTCTGAGGTAAAGGTTTTCTTTACGGGCAGTGATATATGCTCCAAGGAAATTACAAGAGAAGAAGCCGAAAGGTTTACTCTTTATAATAAGCATAAGCCTCTTTACTGGGATAATTACCCCGTAAATGATGCGGAAATGTTTATGGAAATGCATATGGGCCCCATAATCGGCAGAGATCGGGACTTATATGCCTCCTGCGACGGAATTATTTCAAACTGTATGGAATATTTCAACTGCAACAAAATTCCTCTCATAACAATAGGTGCATATCTGTGGAATTCCGAGGACTATGAGCCTGAAGCCGCTTTTAACGAAGCCCTTGATTTTCTTTTTTCCGATAAAGAGGAAAAAGAGGATTTCATTCTTCTGGCTGACCATTTCAGAACAACCTGTCTTCACGACGAAAATTCAAGGCTTATGGGAGAACGGCTTTCAGAGGCTTCTGTTTTAATGTGGACAGGGGACACCGAGGGTTCATTAAGAGTTCTCGAAGGCTTTATAAAGAGAATAAACGAAGCCGCCCGAAGACTTGAAAAAAGAGAGGCTTCTTTGTATAAAGAGCTTCACAGATGGATAAAGAAATTTGTGCTTATGAGTGACATTCTTTCAATATCCCTTGATGTGCTTAAGGGACAGGATAAAAAAGCACTTCTTGAAAGTAAAATGGAGCAGTATAATGAGAGTGCCACGGTGCTGACCTCCTTCTGCTTCAGAGAATACATAGAAAGCGTGTCGGGCGATGAAGATTAAGGATAAATATTTTTATAAAACATTTTTTTCACTGTTTTTTGTGGTGGCTTTGCAGAATATTATCGTTTTCAGTGTTAATCTTGCAGACTCTATAATGCTTGGCTCCTACAGTGAAATTGCCATGAGCGGTGTGTCCCTTGCAAATCAGATTCAGTTTCTTTTGCATATGTTCGTAAACGGTACGGCAAACGGACTTGTGGTTATTTCCTCACAGTATTGGGGTAAAAAGCAGACTGAGCCCATAAAAAAGGTGTTTTCCGTAGCTTTTTTTGCGGGTATTATTATAAGTGCCGTGCTTATGGCTGTGGTGCTTATATCCCCCGCGGGTGTATTGAGCATTCTTTCGGATGAAGAAATAATTGTAGCCGAGGGTGCAAAATATATCACTATTATGGCATTTTCCTATATAATTTTTGCCGTAACCAACATTTTTATTGCCCTTATGCGAAGCATTGAAGCTGTAAAAATCGGTTTCTATACCTCAATTATTGCACTTGTTGTCAATGTTTCCCTTAACTATTGTCTGATTTTCGGACACTTCGGCTTCACCGAAATGGGAGTTCGCGGTGCGGCATATGCCACGGTAATTTCAAGAATAGTGGAATTTCTTGCCGTTGTGATATATGTCTTTGTCATAGATAAGCGTCTGTCTCTTAAAATACGAGATATTTTTTCTCTTGAAAAATCGTATATAAAGGACTATATAAATGCAGGTCTTCCTCTTATCGGCTCGGCAGGAAGCTGGGGTGTTGCCATGAGTGTACAGACTGCAATTATCGGAAGACTGGGTGCCGCCGCTATCGGTGCAAATGCGGTTGCCTCTCCCGTTTTTCAGGTGGTTTCCGTGCTTTATACCTCGTCGGGTAACGCTTCAAGCGTGCTTATAGGAAAAACCGTAGGAGAAAATGATGTTCCGAGAGTGAAAAGCTATGCAAAAAAGCTGCAGGTTATGTATATAATAATCGGTCTTATTTCCTGTACGGTTCTTCTTCTTGCAAGGGATTTCATTGTTTCACTTTATGATGTAACACCGGAAACTGCCGCTCTTTCTGCGGTGTTTATAAATATTCTGAGCATTACGGTTATCGGTTCTTCATATGAGGCTCCCTGCCTTTGCGGTATTGTTTCAGGCGGCGGTGACACGAAATTCGTTTTCAAGAATGATATAATTTTTATGTGGTGTATGGTGCTTCCTTTGTCATTCTTATCTGCATTTGTATTCAACTGGCCTGTGCCCGTTACGTTTTTTATTCTGAAATCCGACCAGATAGCAAAGTGCTTTGTTGCAATCCCCAAGGTAAACCGTTTTAAGTGGATAAAGGTGCTCACAAGAGAGTCGGCGGCTTCATAAGGAGAATTGTTATGGCTATTGAAAAGGTAATCGAATATTTTGAAAAGCTCGGCTGTGCCGATAAAATAAAGCAGTTTGAGGTGTCCTCCGCAACTGTGGAACTGGCAGCTCAGGCTTTGGGCTGCGAGGGCGCAAGAATTGCAAAAACACTGTCCTTTCTTGTTGACGGCAGTGCGGTGCTTGTTGTCACTGCAGGGGATATGAAAATAGATAATCCCAAATTCAAGGCTTTTTTTCATACGAAAGCAAAAATGCTCTCTCCCGAGCAGGTGGACGAGCTTATCGGTCATTCCATAGGCGGTGTGTGTCCCTTTGCCGTAAATGACGGCTGTAAGGTATATCTTGATGTTTCTCTTAAAAGGTTTGACATAGTATACCCCGCCGCAGGCAACGCCGCCAGTGCCATTGAGCTCACTCCCGAGGAGCTGGAAAGGTACAGTAATTCTCTCTCATGGATTGACGTATGCAAATCATAATTTGCCTGTGGCAAATTATGATAATTCGGAATTCGGATTTCGGAGACAATCCTACAAAAATTAATTCAAACTTCAGCAATGTGCCGAAGGCACGAGCGTTTTAGAGCGAAGCGGAACAAGGCGTTTACGCCTTCCTCAACTTTTGTCGAAGACAAAAATATCACTCATTCCGAAGGAATGAATATAAGAACCTGATTCCGTCAGAACCTTGTTATTCGCGTTGCTCATAATGCACTGCCCGAAGGGCAATATCACTTCTGCGAAGCAGAAATATCACTCCATAATTCAGCAACGCTGAATTATGATTTGCGGGGTTTTTTATGAGTATTGGTTTGATTATTATTTCCGTTCTTTTTGCTGCCTTTGCTGTTTCTTACGGTTGGGGTGTCCGCGGATTTGTTATCGGCGGAGAAAAGGGGGCTTTGCTTCCCGGTGCACTTCTGGGACTTTCGGTGGCTTTCTTTGCCGCAGGTGAAAAGGGCAGTGAGCTGTATCTGTTTTTTGCCGCGGCAGGTGCTCTTTCAATGTTTTACGGCGGTACGGAGACCTATGCGCAGACAATGTCATATCTTCTTGCCCGTGATGTTGAGGGGCCCTATTACCGTCAGCTGAAAAAGGGTGTCATCGGTATTTTTCTTAAGGGTGCATTATGGTTCTCAATTCCCGCATTCACTCTTTCAATGCTTCCCTCTGCACTTTCAGGGGTATATTCCCTTTGGGAAATTATAATAATGTTCCTTTTGTTCCCCGTGGTCTCTTTTGCGGGAACAAAAATATTCAACACCCCTTATAATAAGGAAAAAAAGATATTCCCCAAGCTTTACTTCTCCCTTGATCGCCGTGAAGAGTGGGGAAGCAATGTTATGATAATTCTTGTGCTTGCGGTATTAGCATTGCTTAAGAGGGATTTCTTCTCCCTCGGCGCAGGTGCCGTCGGTTTTATTACAGGCGGTCTGGGTTTTGTTATCGGACTCATTTTATATGACATAGAAAGACGCTGCGGAGATAAAATTTTCGGAAAGCGTCTTCACACAAAGGGCTATATTGACGGATGGAAGATAATGGAGCACGCTTTCGGTGCATTTTCGGGCGGTGCGGTTATGCTGTATTTTACACTTAACAGCGAAAAACTCACAGCCTTGTGCGACAGTATTGATTTGTCCTCCTTGCCCTTGGGAAATGATACATATCTCGGTGCGGCATTATGCCTCGCATTTTTACTTGTAAGTGCTTTACAGTATCCCATAGGGGCTCTTATAAAGAAAAAAACAGGCAAAACTCCCGACAGTCATATTGTGGAAATGCTTGAAAGACCGATGTGGTCTGCACTTCCTCTTATATTGATTTTTCTCGGCTCACCGTCAGCCGCCGCCTTCGGTGCCTTCGGCACTCTCGCATATGCTCTTTGCGAAAAATGCTCTCTTGAATGGTTTGAGCATTCCCCGTTCAAGAAGTATCTTCGCGGAATTTTTGTGGTCTTATGGCCTTCTCTTATTATATGGCTTTTCTTTAATATAAAAAATATTTCACCTGTGTCTCTTATGGTGATGTATAATGCAGGCTATACGGGAGCCTGTGCTCTGTATTCCTTCGGCCCCGACAGAATACTTGAGTATAAGAATAAAAGGAAAAGCTTTGCCGCCGCCTTCGGTTCGGGGGTGAGTGTGACGGGGCATCTTATAATTCAGAGTATTATTCTTGTGTTAATTTCCTTTTATTTCGGTTGACTAAAGTCATAGCATTTGATATAATCATTGTATCTGCCGAAGGCAGACTGTCAGTTCGTAACCATCCTGACATTAAACAAAACTAAGGAAGTGTAAAAATGAATAAGAAAATACGCCGATTGACAAAATCTGCGGTAATTGCGGCAGTTTATGCTGTTATGACGCTTTTAAGCGGTGTTTTCGGACTTGCTTACGGCGGAGTTCAGTTCAGAATTTCAGAAATGCTCTGTGTTCTTCCCGTTTACAGCTCCTCGGCAGTTGCAGGACTGACGGTAGGATGTATAATTGCAAATATTTTCAGCTCAGTAAATCCCGTTGATATGGTTATAGGTTCACTTGCCACGCTTTTTGCGGCAATTCTTTCAAGACGGTGCAGGAATATGACCTTTAAGAGAATACCTCTTGTGTCAATGATATTTCCTGTGCTTTTCAACGCGGTATTTGTTGGTGCTGAAATTGCCTTTTTCTCAGGGGACAAGGCTTTTCTTCCCGTGTTTTTCGCCAACGCTCTTTCAGTGGGGGCAGGTGAAGTGGCAGTGGTATTCATTTTCGGCACGGCTCTTATTCTGTTTATCGGAAAAAATGACCGACTGCGGAAAATTATTTCCGATTAAGGTCTTTTCAGATGGCGGCACACCGCCATAATTACACGGCACACCGTGAAAAAGAAGGGTAAATTTATGAAAAAAATTCTTGTTGCAGACGACGAGGAGCTTATCAGAAGACTCGTCAGTGATTTTCTTGTTCAGGAGGGCTATGAGCCTGTCCTTGCGGTTGACGGAGAGGAAGCTATGAAGCTTTTTGATGAAAATCCCGACATCGCACTTCTCATTCTTGACATTATGATGCCCGGTCTTGACGGCTGGGAGGTCTGCCGTCTTATAAGAGAGCGTTCAAGCGTTCCCATAATTATGCTTACGGCAAGAAGCACCGAATTTGACCAGCTTACCGCTTTTGATGCAGGTGCGGACGATTATGTTACAAAGCCCTGCAGTCCTTCCGTTCTTATGAAAAGAGTTGCCGCTCTTTTAAGAAGAGGGGACACAACCGGAGGCTCCAAGGTTCTGGCTGTTGACGAGCTGAAGCTTGATTCCTTTGCACATGAGGTATGGCTTGAGGGTAACAGCATCAGTCTGACACTTAAGGAATACAGTATTCTGCAGAAGCTTCTTGCAGTTCCCGGAAGAGTTTTTACCCGTGAGCAGCTTCTTGATGATATATGGGGCTTTGATTTTGACGGTGATGTGAGAACTGTTGACTCCCATGTTGCAAGACTTCGCACAAAGCTGGGTGTATGGGGTGAAAAGCATATCAAAACCATTTACGGTGCAGGATATAAACTTGAGGTGACAAAGGATGCGTAAAAAAGAAAACGCTTCCGCAAATGTAAAACCGATAAAAAGACAAAAGAAGATCACGGCGAGACTTATGAGCAGTATCGCCCTGATCTTTTTTATCGCTGTAGGGATTATAACCCTTGCATATTATTCTCTTCCCGACTGGGTTTATTATCTTAACCCAGCGGTAAGGCTTTACTTTGCGGTTGATGAAATTGAGGATGCCTACGGAACCGAGAATTTTATCTCTGTTCTGAAGGATATAGAAAAAAGCTATGACTCAAACATAGAAATATATGATAAAAATGACAGATTTATATATTCGTCTCTTGATAAGGATACGGTTGTCCTGCCCATTAAGCTTTCAATGGCAAATACGGTTGATGAAAAATACCGTCTCACCTATGAGACCTCAGAGGGTGTTATTGAAGCGGGTGACAGAGGCTTTCTTATAAAGGTTTACCGCAGCGGTAATATTGATGTTGACTTTCTCACGTGCTATTTTCACTGTGAAGGCGGAGAGCGAGTGGAAGTATGTATGCAGGTGAGTCAGGTTATTTCCACCACGAAAATAGACTTTATTATCGCCTTCAATTTCCTTATGAGTGCCTTGTTCATAGGATTCATAATTCTTATTTTCTACTTAAGGCGTTTTTCCAAGCCCATTGACAATATGTGTGCCATTACGGACAGAATGTCAAAGCTTGATTTCTCACGGAAGCTTCCGCCCACCAAGCTTATTGAAATGACACAGCTTTCAGAAAATATCAACACCCTTTCTGATGTTCTTGACAAATCTCTCACCGACCTTAATAAAAAGAACGAAAAGCTTCGTCAGGATATTGAAAATGAAAGAACTATTGATAATCTGAGACAGATATTTGTTTCGGGTATTTCTCATGAGCTGAAAACTCCCATTGCCATCATTCAGGGCTATGCAGAGGGTGCAAAAATGTTCTTTGAAGCAGGCAACACCCAAGCCGCCTGTGAATATTGTGAAATAATTGCAAACGAAAGTGTCCGTATGAATAATATGGTTATGAGGCTTCTTGAAATAACCAAATACGATTCGGGTGCATATGAGCTTCAGAAGGATGATTTCAGTCTCAGAGAGCTGGTTGATGACTGGTACACAAGAAACAGTACGCTTCTTGCGGAAAAGGAAATCATTGCAATTAATGCGATTGAGGACAGCTTTATCGGTAACGGTGACGTGATAATTCTCTCTTCAGTTCTTAATAATTATCTCTCAAACGCAGTGTCGCACGTTGACGGTGTGAAGAAAATTCAGTGCCGTGCCGAAGACAGAGGAGAGGCTTACCGCCTTTATGTTTTCAATACAGGAGAAAACATCGAAGAAAAGCATATTGACAAGATATGGAACTCATTTTACAGAGTTGATAAGGCAATGTCCCGTTCACAAGGCAGATTCGGTCTGGGCCTTGCCATAGTGGTTTCAATACAGAAGCTTCACGGTCAGCTCTACGGAGTGGAAAACCGCGAAAACGGAGTTGAATTCTGGTTCGACATAAAAAAATCACAGCAATAGCGAGACTTCTCGCAGGAAAGTCTCGCAGTTTTATTCGCCTTACGGCGAGTTCTATTGCTTCGCAGTGTTATTTGTCTTGCGACAAGTGTTATTGCCTTCGGCAGTTTATTGCAAATAAAATAACACTGAAACCGCAAGGCTTGAATATCACTTTTTGAAAGAAAAATATCACTCTGTGCTTTCAGCACAGAATATCACTATACAAAAACTACCCGAAAAAGAGTTTGTTTGTTCTCTTCTTCGGGTAGTTTTTAATGTCAAAGCAGCTCGTACAAGCCTTCCTTGAATGCAATGAAGGTCTCGTTGTCCATAGGATAATTTCTGAAATTGATGTCGCCTAATTTTTCTTTTATATAGTCAAGGACAAATTCTCTTGAATGCTTCTTTTGGAGAGCATTAAGCACGGAAATATCCTGAAAGCCGTCATAGAAAACCTTCTGACGAAGTGAGCTTAAGGGAGTGCCGTTTTCTCCGGGGTATACCACATATGCATCACCTGAGGGGAATGCTCCGCCTGCATCGGATTCCTTAAAGGGATCAAGCTCTCTTTTTGAATGCTGGGTATAATAGAAATTGAAGCCCCACTGCAAGAAGCCTGTGCAGTTGTATTTATAGAGAAGCACACCTAAAATTCTTGTTTTTATTGAGGGCATTGCGAAAAAGCGGTTGGGCAGATTGTTTCTGTACTGTCCGCAACAGTAATATGTCCAGAGCTTCGGAACCTTGCCGGCGAATGCATCAATATTTCCCTCCTCGGGAACGGGTGTGCTTATAAGTCCCTGCTGATAGAAGTCGAAATCTGACAGGGCATCTATATGTTCATAGCAACCGAAATATTTTCTCACCGCATCGGATGCCTTCTTGTATGTCTTTATATCGTCAAGACCGGGCTCATCGGAGCAATGCACGAAACACTTTTCTGTAATTTTTTTGCTGTCGGTATATTTTTTGAGGGCAGGACCGAACTGGGAGAGGAAATTCATATATGCATTGCTTGTAGCCTTTGTGTCCCAACCGAAAATTCTCTTATAGCCTTCAGATGTATGTGCCATAATTTTCGGTGCAAATTCAGCTCCCCACTGTGAAAACAGATGTGAAAGCTCGAAATACTGAACACCGTTTTTAAGACACATATCAACCCAACGGTCAAGTAAAGAGAAATCGAATTCATACTTATAATTACGGCATCTTTTTACACCCACTAACTGAACAGTAGGACGTTCACCGCCTACTTCTGTGTCAAGAGGGGGTGTGAAAAGGGGAGTGAGAATACAGTTTACACCGTGAGAGACGGCATTTTTTACGAAATTATCAACAATTTCCCAATGCTTTTCACTGAATACATCCACCTTATAATAAGAAGCAAGGCAGTCGCTGTGGAACCAGTTTATGTGAATAAGCTCCTGAGAGGGAAGCTTTGCGGCAAGCACCCTGACACTTGCCGTGAGAACGGTTTCCTTGCCGTCTTCAAGGATGCTGAATGAAACTGAATATGTGTCGGGCTTCAGATTTTCAGTATCAATATTTACCCATAATGCTCTTGTTTCGTCTTTTTTTAACTGAAGCTCACCGCCGAAGGTGTCAAGCAGGTCGGGATAGAAACCTGCATCTCCGTTATTGACGAGAAGAATATCTCCGCAGTTTTCCTTGTCTATGGCATAGGATGAATATATTTCTGTGACGGCAGTGATTTCGGCTTCGCTGAAATCTGTTTTTACCGTCACCGTGCAGTCACGGTCGCTTCTGAGGACAATCTGAAAATTTCCCTTTTCACCTGAAAGCAGAGTGATTGAGTCGAAGCTGAAATTGATGTGGGTATCCTTAAAAATTTTTTCAAGGGATGAACACAAAGCAGTTTTAAGTGCCATATTCTTTTCTCCTTTTTTTCTTGTTAATAAAAGGATAACACTATAGTAAAAAAATTTCAATATCTGACGGAAAATTGCACAAAAAAGCTTTTGCAAAATCTATCACTGTTTTAACTGCCGTTAAATTAAATAGGTTGACTTTTAGGTATTTATATTATATAATTATCCTGTATATATGGACTTTTGTCCTTAAAAATCAGGAGGCTAAACACAATGAAAAAGACTTTAGCAGTAATTCTCAGTGTAATTATGCTTGTGTGCTGTATTCCCTTTTCAGTAAATGCGGCAACGACAGTTTATGAAACAAGCTTCAATTTCAGTGCATCTGATGAACTGAAATCAGGTAACTCTTATGTAATCGGTAATGTTAATGCGGAAGCAGGTATTGTTGCGGCTGTTCCCAGCAATCTTACTCTTTATATCCCTTCAGGCTCAACTCTTACTGTTGCAAAGAACTCAAAGCTTAATGTTTTAGGCCAGATTATTGTTCTTGACGGCGGTACACTTAAGGTTGACGGCTTCCTTTATGGTGCAAAGAATGTTACCGCAAACGGTTCAGGCAGAGCAGAAGCAAAGGTAACCTTCCCCCCTCTCGGACAGACACCCGGTCTCATTGACGGAAACGGAAAGGCAAGAATTAAGGTTTCATATGCTTACTCCAAGAACGGAAATATCTATGAGGACCTTGAAAAAGATGAAAACAATGCGAATACTCTTGTTTTCACAGAGGTTCCCTCAGGCGGTACATCACAGTATTTCCCTCTTAATCAGTATCTTTACATCAAGGCTGATATCGTAGAGCCCGACATCACTTATGATAAGTTTGACGACTCCAAGATGGATGTATACTTCAACGGTGTAGGCATTCCCTATACACAGGGCTCACACCACACAATGCTTACAACCGCAGGTGACATCACCTATTCAAAGTGGGTAAACGACGATTATTATCTCAACACCTTCAATATCTATCTTCCCACAGGCGAAGGCTATACGGTATACGGCCGTGAGGGTGAGCAGAGTGCAAACGGTGAAACCGTAAAGCTCAAGTACGGTCAGTCCTTCTCCTTCAGAGTTGAAATCGATCCCGAATATGATATGTCCTCTTATGAAGTATATGTATACAACGGCTATGGCTGGACAGACCTTGACACATCCACAATCATCAAGGATATTGCTCCCGCAGTTCCCGATGAATACGGCTATTATCATATTGAATCCGTCAAGGGTGAACACACAATCTATGTTGTTGGTGTTGTCAAGAATGAAACACTTCTTATGGTTGGTAACATTCTTGACCTTGTAAGAAACATTTTTGAAATGATTTCCGGCTTCTTTGAGGAAATTATGGCATTTTTAGGTCTTAACTTAGGCGGAACTAATGCAGCATAAATAAATGTAGAATTAAAAGGTCGGTAGTTTAACCGACCTTTTTTTTCAAAAGGGGAAAAGAAAATGGATGAATTTTTAAAGGAACAGATAATTAATTCAATTAAATATCTTCCCTCAAATATAATAAAATCATATATAAAGCCCGATTTTTCGGAAGAAACAAAAGCGTTCAGAGAAAAACACGGCTTTATAAAGGGCGTTACCTCTGCCACTGAAAACTATGAGCAGATAAAGGGAGCGGGAATTGAATGGGTGAGAGAGGGAATGTGCTCTCCCTTCGATAAGGACGGCAATCTCAATGAGGGATATATCGCCTTCAAGGAAAAATGCCGACGCTATAAAGAAAACGGAATTAAGGTAATGGGCATAACTCCGCTTCCCAATGATTTTTTCAATAACGGTCTTGATATGCGGGAGGACGGCGGTGAGCAGAAGCTCCGTGAGGTATCCCGTTTTCTCATTAATGACCTTAAAGGCTTGGTCGACGGTCTTCAGGTAGCAAACGAACTGGGTATGCCCAGATTTATGATACCTTATAATATGAAGGAATGCATAAGATTTTTAGGAATTCAGCTTGAGGAAATGTATCCTTTAAGGGAGAATATAATAATCGGCTATAATTCTGCAGGTCCTCAGGTTGATTTGCATCTGGGAATGAAGCCATATCATAAATTCTGCGATTATGTGGGATATGATATGTATCTCGGTTGCTTCTTCTCGCTTCCTGGCTTCTGCTGGCTTTTTGATGTTATGGTGCGGTATCTGTGGGCATTCACCGGAAAGCCCATACTGATGCAGGAGTTCGGATATATCGGAGGCGGCAAACCGAAAACAAAGAAGGAAAAGCTTGATATTCTGAAAGGCTATGGCTTTAACTCTGAAAAGGAAGCAAAAAGGGATATTATGCGTTTTGTTGACGCTCTGCCCCCTCATTTCAGAAATCATGTAAAATTTGTCTGCGGTGAGGATGAAGGGGTTACAAGGGACTTTATGTTTGCAGGGGATATGACAAACCATTTATATAAGGAGCTTCCCGCAATAACGGTAATCCCCGGAATGCCTCACACCCCCGAAGGACAGGCAAAATTCTTCTCAAACGTAATCGCCCGTCTTCACAAGCTCCCCTTTATGTGCGGAACAATAATCTATTGCTACACCGATTTTGGATACTGCGGCTATTGCGGGCAGATTGATTGTCCCACGGAAACTCTATGGGGATTGGTAGACCGAAACGGTAACCCAAAGCCATCATATTATGCGGTAAAAGAGCAGTTCAAAAAGATTAAGTAAAAAAACAACGGCTTGAGTTTCTCAAGCCGTTATGCCTTCTGAGCTTATTTGAAAATCGGGCTTGACGCCCGATTTTTTTAATATTTGTCCATTGAGTCTACCGAAAGCACGAAAACAGTTGCACCGCCGACAGATACCTCCTGCTGGAGTGCACCTTCAGAGAGACCTCTTCCGAAGGATTCTGTTGTGGATGCCTGATGTGTTCTTGTTCTTGAAAATTTTGCAATGATTTCCTTGAGTCTCGGAATATCCTTATCCTCTGTACCTATGAGGAAGGTTGTGTTGCCAACCATCAGGAAACCGCCTGTGGTGGAAAGCTTGGTCACTGTAAAATGCTCACGGGTGAGGGCTGCGCTCACAACAGCGCTGTCTTCGTTGTTAACAATAGCAATAATAAGTTTCATATATTTTTTCTCCTTAATTTGTATTAAATCTTGGGTGCGAGCATTTTATAGCTCTTTTTGTCAAGCTGCTTGATGTCGGGAATCTCATAGCGGTTATCGTTGGCATCCTTGATGAGAATGCGACCGTCATACAAGGGCTTGACGGCTGTGATGTGGTTACGGATTTCAAAGGTGATGATGCCTCTGTCGGTTTCGCAGGTCCACATCCAGATTTTGAATTTTTCGCTCATTTCAATAAAGCGCTTGATGCGCGGCATCATATAATATTCACGCAGGCAGTCTTCCATGGCTTGCTTTGATTCGGGAAGAAGCTGGTCAATGTCGCGCACAACGGCAATCTGTTCACCCTCGCTGTCGAGAAGAACAATGTATTTCGTTCTGCCGCTGATGGGGAACAGGCAATGCGGCTCAAGCATTTCAAAATGCTCACCCGTGGCAAAATCAACATCAAGGAAAATGCCGTCGTTGACGGTCAGCTTCACTTCGGGACCTTCAATAAAAAGTATCATGC
>JAZNRX010000194.1:0-12248 GCA_045590915.1 Acutalibacteraceae bacterium
TAATCAGATTTTTATGAGATGATTCATTGACAATGTTTAACTGCATAATATATCCTCCGCAAACATCTCTATTTTGAGAGTATACCACAAGAGGAAAAGAATGTCAACAAATATACAGTTATGAAAAAATCCGCAATCATAATGATTACGGATTTCCTGGTGGAGACGGAGAGGATCGAACTCTTGACCTCTTGAATGCCATTCAAGCGCTCTCCCAGCTGAGCTACGCCCCCATTTATTACAGATGAATTATACACAATTTCATCTGCAATGTCAATATTGATTTTTAATTATAAAGAAATTTCTTTTTTAACAAAACCTTTCTTCAAATCGAGCTTATAAGAACAAAGTTCAGCACCATATCCGTTTTCATCATTAAAATCCTCTGAAAAAATAAACCTTCCGTTGCCGAGAGAAATCATACCGGTTGTGCCGTATGGGAAATTACTTCCGCAAATTTTTCCTCTTTTTCTGAAAAACGGAAAATCCTTCAAATTAAGACTGTGTCCATATTCATTTAAGGCTTTAAGCTTAATATTTTTAGCATCAGCAGATAAGTCTATCGCAAATAATGAATAATTGGGATACCGCCACTTTTTTCCTTTATAAACTGCAGCAAACATACAATTATTATCTCTATCGTATTCAAGATTTTGTATTCCGTATGTTGTATTTCCAGTATAAATAAAGTATTTATCATTTGCACAATCGGGACCGCTTTTATGTAAATTTTCCTGCTGAAGAGGTTTTTCGGACTTATAGATTTCCTCCATATCAAATCTTAATATAATCTGATGGTCGTTATCTCTTCTGCCATTATCTCCGTAGATACCGTAAGCAACATAAAGACAATTATCTGAATTCTCTCCGGGGGTATGAGCGAAAGTAACACCGTCAATTCCGCTGCAACCGTATCGGTGTCCCGACGAACTGTAATCATTAACAACTTCCTTAAGAAATACGGCTTTCATAATTCCGTCTTTATAAGCATCCATATCCGGTCTTGTTATTTTATCGACATCAAATGATGCAACATAAAAACTGTCATCAAATAACATATTACTGTTTTCAGCTTTAAGAATTCCTCTGCCGACACTGTCATTTTTATACTCAAGCGAACCATATACCCTACCGTCATTATCATTATAAGCAATACATCCGAGATGGCCGACTATACCATTAACACTGCCAATTAGATTACCTTGCATATCAATCTTGATAAGTGATGTTGTAAAGGAGCAATAGATGTATTCTCTTTTTTGGTCAATAGCAATACCTTGAATATGACAGGGGGAAAATGCTTCAATTCTTATGCGAGAAAATGATTTCATAATAACCTCAATCAATATATATTTCTCTTATTGTTGCAATATCTGTTGCTATCTGAATTTTATCGTTAATATATCCCACAAAATCCTTGTGAATATGACCGGTAATAATTGCTTTTATTGAATCACAGTTGACGATAAATTCATACACCTCTGATGTCAATTTATCCTGCCTTTGCTGTTCAAATCTGTCTTCAGGATAATCACTCATTAATTCATCAGGAACTGACATCAGATATGCAGGAACACTCTCCCCTTCTCTTGAGTAATCATAAAACTCTCTTGTATAAAGAGGAGTATGCATACATATAATCATCGGAAGACCTTTAGCACATTCATTTTTCAAAAAAGAAAACTGCTCTTCATCTATGAGATAATATGAATTATCCAGAGCTACAAAGAGCACACCGTTAATCTCTCTTGATGAAAATCTGATATTATTTTTGAATGCAGACTGAACCTTTTTAAGGCTCTTATTTCTGTAAGCAGCATCCTCCTTTTCCTCACCGAGATAGAGACTGAATTCATGATTACCTGCTGCCATAAATACATCTACACAGTCAGTAAACTCTCTGGCTTTTTCTATGTTCAATTCAGAAACAAAGTCTAATAAGTCTCCTGTATAAATAACAACTTTGTTTTCTTTGATTGCTTTATCCTTAATAAAATTGAGATTACCCCATGCATCACCGAATCGTTCAGTTCTTCTTTCAGAAAGCTGTATTTTTCGTTCATCATCTCTGATGTCAGCAAAAGATATATGCGTGTCACTTGCATGAATAACCGAAAATGGCTTTTCTATACCGATATGTATATTATTTTGCAAAATCTTCATAATCTCACTTACCTTCCGATGTTGTTTTTTCTGTTGTACAATATATTTGCAACTATCAAAGCAGTTATGCCGGATATAATCTTAGCCGTAATCATTGGTAAAATATAATCTTCATTAAACGAAACCGTGAAAGCAAGATGGTCTACAAATGTAAATGATGCACCTACAGAAAAAGCCGCATTGAGAACAATGCCTTTTTTATCCATTTCATCCATCATTTCATAGGTCGGAACTGATGTACCGATAGTTGTAAGAAAACCGAATGCAGCTGTTTCATTAACTCCCAAAAACGAACCAAATTTATTCAAAAACGGTTTCAGAAGCTTTTTCAGAACGAAAAACAGTGGTAATGCACCGGCCATTATACACATAATATTTATAATGATATCCATTGCATTATTAAGATTATCCATATAAGGAATCAATGCTTTTCCAGTCAGATACTCAATTATTCCGAAAATCAAGCCTGCCGTAATAATCAATTTAATGAACCATGCAAGAATAGAAAACAGCTTGATGGTAATTTTTTCGAACTTAATAATTCCAACGGCTATAATCAATACCGCAATAAGAAGAGGAACAAGGTTAATAAGAAGCGTCACAATAGAAATTCCGCATATTAATCCGCCAAAAATCAATCCGACAGGAATAGTTATCATTCCGCATAGTATTCCGAAAAATATATAACTGTGATTTTCCTTTTTGGTGACTTGAATTGAAAACGGAATGGTAAATGAAACGGTAGCTCCCATCATTGATGCAGTAACAAGACCGTTAAAATAACCTAAATTATCGTTAGATGTCAGATCCTTTGCAAGATGTGCACCGCCCATATCATTTGCAAGCAGAAGTGACGGAATAATTGAAAAATCAAGAAAATCAGGAAAATAAGAGGCAAGACCTTGCAACATATAAGATATTGACGGAGCAAGAATGAGAATTCCCGCCATTGAAAGAGCAAGAGGAGCAATCATAGCAACTGATTTCTCAAGCTCCTCACCTAAACCGATTTTATTACCGAAAATTCTGTCTATTGCTGCTATTACCGCAATAGCAATCATAGCATATGTGAAAATCTCCATATAAACATCCTTAAATTAAGTTTTATTTCATTTTATCATAAAGGATTGTAAAGTCAATATTATATAAGCGGAAACAGTTTTCTGTTTCCGCTTAAAAATTATTTAACTTTTTTTAACATTTCAAAAGCAGCCATTGAAACCTTTGAAGCATCAGCGTTATAAAGCGGATAGCTATGCTCATCCATCAAATCTGAATAGTTGCTCATATATTTCATAACTCTCTCTGTATCATTCATAAGCACAGCGGCATAAGCATTACTGCCCCAATAAAATGCATCAGGAATATCAAAGCTTTCCCAGTCATAATAGTCACAAAATGTTGAATATAAATGATTAGCTCTGATTGAATCAGGAGATATAATGCCATGAATAATCGGGAATAACTGTGCAGTTGCAGAAGGATAATACTCATCCCAGGAAAATTCCAAAGCAACAGAACCAAGCTTAAATAAAGCAGTTTCATAGTGATTTTCTTGAGCATTCCACAATTTATTTTCTATAGATTGATTTAACCACTCAAGCGCACGCTCACATTTTATAAGCAACATACTATATGAAGTATCTTCAGCGGTAATAATTGATAAAATTTCACAAGCAGACTTAAGCCCCTCATAAACCTCACAATTATCCATCAGATATTTTACCTGATAATCAGGCTTTGCATAAGTAAGCCCCATATTATAGGTTGCAAACAATGCATCCGTAATTCTTGAAATATTATATCTGTTATTCAGAATATATTCTTTATCACCGGTATTGCTATAATATTTGTCAAGAACCATCAGAAATGTTGCGGCATATGAATCTGTTGAGTCATATGACTTTTCATCATCCTTGACAGTTTCTTCTTCCTTTACAATTTTTCCTTCTTCAAGAGTAATTGTATAATCATAGATTGTGCCGTCAACACCATTATAATCTGTGTTTGATGTATTAAGGTGAGATAAATGCCAATCCATATACATTTTTACATTTTCAGCATATTTTTCGGAATTATCAAGAAGTGCAAGAGCTGCAAAATCTGCAAAATAAGGATTCACAGACACAGTACCGTTTTTGACCGCAGTCATAGGTATAGCACCATTTTCAAGCTGAAGCGAAGCTAACCATGCCGTTTCAGTCTCAAAAATATCACTGAGCAAAGAAATATCCGCTGTTGTCAAGGTAATATCAGCCGAAAAACAGTCATCGGTATCAAGGTCGGAAGGCAACTGAGAAAAGCTTCCGAAAAATGTTGAAATAATCATAAACAGAACTGAAATAAATGAAAAAATTGTCTTCATAAAGCACCTTTAATAAAATAAGTTAAGTAAATTATGCAGGGTTAATATTCATAACGCAAACCGTCTATCCATTCACCGCTTATGAAATCTCTTGCTTTTACAATGATACTATCTTCATAAACCTCGATTACTATACCGTCACCTGCTTCATACTCAGTTGTTTCGGTAGCACGGGGAAGATTAATGCAATCAATTCCGTAAGACTTGTAGAAATTATCTCTGCCCATTTCATTATGAATATGACCATGAATAAATAACTCTGTATCATACTGGGCAAGCAGATTTGCAAGACGGGAAGGATCATTATCTTTAAGGTATCTGAGAGGGTAATGATTAAATACAATAACAGGTGCATCGGCATCTTCAGCCTTCTTTAAAACATCTTCAAGCCAAGCAAATTGTTCTTCACTCATACGGAACTCCCAAGTGGTCGTATCTTCAGAGGTAAGCATAATTAAATAGCAACCATTGACAACTCTATAGTAATAATCATTTTTAATAAAGTTACCGAGATAAAATGCCTGATTAAAAATAAACTTATCGCGAAGTGAAGAATAATCTCCTTCGCTGTTTCCTAAATCATGGTTGCCGGCTAGAATAATATTATGTTCAGCAGGCATCACTGAACGTACAGCAGAATAAAACAAGAAATCTTCAGCAACCTGACCGTTCATAACATTGTCACCGGTATAAATTACGGCATCGATATTTTCTCCGGCTTTTATTCCGTAAAGTAAATCACTCAAATTCTGATAACTTTCAGGATAATTTGTTTCAACATGAATGTCAGATACAACAGCAAAACTTGCTATAAGCTCTTCAGGACTTTCAGCCGTATATTCTCTTCCTTCGCCAACAGCAGCAGATGACGACATGGTAAGAAGAATAAGTAACGAAGCACACACTTGCTTAATAAACAAAACGACAGTATTGAAGTCCATAAAATATCCTCCGCATATAAATTTTCTTTGATTATATCATTTGTAAGGAAAAATGTAAATCATTTAGTGCATAGTTAATAGTGAATAAGTAAAAAACAGAAAGTCTGAAATCTGAATTGCTTATGATTCAGATACCGTTACATCTTCCGGTGATTTTTGAACATTTGCAATAAGGCTGTTACGCCTTTCAATCATAGCAGCTGAATCAACAGGTATTCCTGCATGAATTTTACCGGGGGTTGCAAAATTAAGTCCGCCTTCATATTCTGACGGGAAATAACCTTCCTGGGCGAGCTTTTCTCTTTGTTTCAGAACCTCCATTACATATTCGTGCTGCGGATTGTTGAAATCCCAGAACAGATAAGGAATCATCATAAGAATAAATCCGACAAGGTCAAACATAAGCGGAACCGCAAGGATATTGAATCTTGCAGAATCAATATAAAGGACATCCCAGTTTGAATTGAATCCGTTTCTGAGAATAATTACAGGTATTATCAGACTTACAAAAGTGGTTACGGGAGAAATTATCCAGCCAAACACTCCGCTGAAATTTTCAAGGCGTTCACCTGAAAGATACATCTGATAGTCGTTCTTTCTGATGCCCATATCGCTGTCTGCAACATCGGGAATTGACGTTGCAAATCCTTTGAAGAATTCACATGTAAAAATAACAATACCGCATAAATTCTGCTTAGTCGGAAAAGCCATAATCGTCAGCATTTCAGAAACAGCACTCACAGCGCAGATGACAAGCTTGATAATTTTCAAAGTTCTGTAAGAGAAACGCCTTACAAAATATGGTGCAATAAAGCTGAGCGGCGTTGATCTGAAACTCATCAGCGTTTTCATCAGACCGTAAATTGCACATTGGGTATACATACGGAATGAGAAGAAATACATAACGTTCACAATGCTTATCATTCCGTTACCGAATGAATCGAGCAGAGATGAAATTGTGTTCAACCAGTTATACTTGTTTTTCATAACCTGAGAAATTCCGTACCACAAGGATACCTTCTGCTTTTTTTCCAGCGGTGGCTGCGGGATTCGCTCAGTAATATTCCTTACACTCAGCAGAGTCAATGCTCCCATCGGAATGAATACCGCCGGAACAACGAATCTGTAAAATCTTATATCACTGAAAGCAATTCCGAAAATAGGAATTATAACGTCAAAAACATTCTTAACAAAATGCGACAGTTTTACAGGCCATGTTCTGACAAGCATTCTTTCGTGCGGATTCGGAGAAATGTTCTGAGTACACTGTTCAATAACATTATCAAACGGAAACATATCGTATATCATAAACAACAGATATGCCATCCACATTCTGTCTTCAACCAGTTTGATATTGTAAATCGGAAGCCAGCCGATAAGAATTATCATTACAGACTTCTGAAAAAAGTTTGAAAACAGAACATACTTATATCTACCGTATTTCGGCACGAGTTTCTTTCTCCAAAGAATATTTCGTAATCCGCCATAAGCGTTCACAAACAACTGTATGCCGAAAATTTTAAGAAAGCTTCTTGCACTTACACCGTTTATTCCGTTTAACAGTTTAACCAACGACAACGGTAGAATTGATGATGAGTCAAACAGAATCATAAACAATCCGCCCAATGCAACAATAGCGTAAAAAGAAAGAAGTTTTCGCTCTGTTTTCTTTTCAAGAAGACCGAGATTATCGTTAACAAACCAATTCAGAACATTCCACAGATATGTCAGCGGAAGTCCGATAAGAGAAATTACGGAAAAAGCAAGATAAGGAAGATTATAATGGTACATTATAAGGAAGCAGGATGATGTGAATCCCAGATATTCAAGCGGAGCTCTGATACTGTAATTCATTCCGACACCAAAAAATACAGTCATATATTCTTTGAACGGAACATAATTTCCTTTTTCCCTGTCAGGTTCATGCCAATGATTCTTTACATTCTGAATCACATTGGTTATTTTTTCTTTACCCATCAGCTTGCCCTCCTTTCCTGTCCGTAAACAACTTCAATATCTTTAAGAGATGTCGTACTTTGCTTCGGAAGCCAGTTTTCACCTGTTTCAACCGAATCTTCATTTTCTGCACCGAGATATATTTTTTCACATCCCATATTACCGTAAAAAGCATGATGTCCGATAAATTTTACGCTTTTGGGTACAAAGATGTATGTGACTTTTTCGCAGTATGAAAAACCATCAGAACCGATTGATTCAACTCCGTCAGGAATTGTGATTGTTTCAAAGTCGGTACACTTAAAAAATGCAAGATTTCCGATTACCTTAACAGATGACGGAATTTCAACAAAGCTCAGTTCTGAGCAGTCGCTGAAACATGAATCTGCAATTTCTGTAACTGAATCAGGTATCTTATAAAAAGCTTCATTTGAAAACTGTTTTTCATATTCTTCCGCATCAGTAACTACTTCATCACCGTATTTTTCATTAAACTGTTCAAGGAATGCTTTTGCGGTTGCTTCATTATAAGGAGCAGTTATTCCGGCTTTGATTGCAGCTCTGTATTGATGATTCCTGATAGGATGAAGAATAATTTCCTGCATGTCCTTCGAATACAAGACACCGTCAACAGAAGTGTAATTCTGATTTTCAGGATCAACAATCACAGCCATAAGGTTTTTTGTATAATAAAAACTATGCAGCTCAATCTCTGAAACATTTTTACCTATAAAAATAAAACGCACATATTCATTGCAGCTCATTGAAAATTCACGAACTCCGGTAATCGGTTTTGTTTGATCAACATCACCTGCTTCATTTCTGACATAATCAATTTGCAAGGCGATGTCATCCTCCTTACCGACAAACTGATAAAGAGTGTGTCCGGTATCGTTTTCACGATATGTATATTTGTCAGAACTGATTGATGTAAAGCTGAAATACAAAGAAAGCGCAACAAAAGCAGCTATTACAATTATAAAAATAATCTTGAACTTTCTGCTCTTTGCATCTTTCATTTCAACATCGGGCTTTTTATCAAAAAGCGGGTCATAAAGCAATTCTGTTTTGCTGATTGTAATATTGTCAGCCATTCAAACTTCCCCTTTATATTTATTGTGAGCTTAATCACCATTCCGTACCGGCACCAGGATAATCACCGGAATCTGAAAATGCTTTGATCCCTCAGAAGAAAACTGAGTAACTTCCGTGCATGCAGATTTTTTTAAAAATTCCGCAATGCTCTTTTTCATTTTTCCGGAATCAGTATGTAATTGAGTTAATAAGCAATTATAGCAACTGCTTGTTTTGCTTTAAGATTAAGTGCTATTTTTTTGTCTTTAACAGCAATATCAAAGAGGTATTCATTACCTTCTGCCGAAATATTATAAACCTTTGCTTTATCAAATACGGCATCGGGTATGTTCCACTCACCATCTTTTCCGTTTTCGGAATATGCGATAAATATTTTATTATCGTCAGTTAAAGGAAGAATGACATCATAACCATTTTTAAGTTCAATTCCATTTTTTGTGATTGAAAGCTTGTTTCCGCAAGTTTCAACCCCATCAGAAAATGTTACAACGTATCCGTCTTCACTATTACCCGTGTAGCTGAGTCTTTTGTATCTGTTAAGATATGCATAAGGCACCTGCATTGTGCAGAATTGTTTAATAAACATCGGCACCCATACATCCTTTTCGATGCCGTTATTCATCCATATATCTTCTCCGTGCACTGTCCCGTAAAATACATTTCTCAGAGCCTCAACGTTGAGATATCCGCTGAATTCGGAAGCCTGAATATTGATACAGTCTTCAATATCCATATTGCTCATCCACCATACTGCAGGTATTCTTCCAAGAGTACGCACCGGTGCGTCGTGCCAATCAGTATCAATAATTTCAGCACCACATTTTTCGTAATACTTTCTTATGGGGTGATTACTTTCAGAGCGCAATGGCATTTCGCGGTAGGTATATTCACTTGTAACGTCAATTCCAAGCCCAATAATGTAATCCAGCATTTTATTTCTTGCTTCATCCTGCTCGTGCATTTCAGTTCTCGGCCCGAAATTTTCTGCAATACAGAAGTTATCCAAATGAATAGTACCTGCTTCTCTGACAGGAATAACTTCGCAGAAACGGTCAAAATATTTTTTGAAAAGCCCGCTTTCCCAATACTGCTTGTATGAAGTTTTATATGCATTTCTGCCGTAAAAAACCTCAATAACAGCAGGCGTACCGTCGGGGTATTTTGTTATTGCACTCGCTTCAACAAATTCGGGATGAGACTGATTCGCATCATACTCATCAGCAATGTTTCCGTGAATACTTATCACTGTGTTATACTTCTTAGCTTCTTCATAAAGCCACATAAAGCTGTCTCTCGGTGTAGCATCGCATTCACGCTTAAGATACGGGTTGATAATTTCCATTTCAGGATAGCAGTCATCGTGTCCAAGTCCCTGCCAACCAACAAGATAAACAATTTTCTGTATACCCTGAGTAATGTTGTCCATCATCCTGATAATTTCAAGGGCCTGTTCAAAATTGATAAGAACATCAGATGTTTTTTTCTCCCAATCGGGCTTGGCAAGAAACATTTTCATCCAAAGTGTTTTTGAATAATCAAAGTTGAATTTATTTTGATTCATTATTTATCCCCCAAGTATATTTTTATTTTGCTTATATTCAGGTTGATACCTACATTATAATATAGCAATATATACAAATCAATACCACAAAACAGAATATTTTTGTGACATTTAATTAACACACTCAGAAACACATAATTTATCATATAATTTTTTATCGGAATAATCATATCTCACTTCCAGTCAAGTTCTGCTATTGAAATACATCCGTTATGCGGCACGGGTTTATCACGCCAACCGCAGGTTGTGATATAATACTTTCCGTTTTCTTCAATTATCTCAGGTGCATGAGCCGATAATTTTGTAATCGGAAGTGCACCGCCGAAGTCACCGTTATATTCTCCGAAACACAAAGGGTTTTCAGAACAAAATACTAATGTATCATTATAAGTTTTGTCAGAAGAATCTGTATAAGTTATAAAAAGATAATAGAGCTCATCTTTTTTCAGCACAAAAGGTGATTCCATTGCTCCCCAACCGGGGCTGAGAGGAGCAGCATCCCCCGATGTCAAAGCAAAACCCTCAAAGTTCCATTTCAATAAATCCTCAGATGAAAAAACAGAAACCGAACCTTTTTTATTGTTAACACCAACAACATACATCAGATATTTATTTTCATCAACCTTTAACACAAAATGATCACGGTGAGCAGACATCAGCGGTTCATTATTCAGTTCAACCTTATGTCCGTACCATTCGTACATATCAAAGGACACTGCAAGTGATGTCGGAGAGGGTCCGTAAAACATAAAATAATTATCATCTCTGTCTATTATACACGGAGCCCATGCAAGAGTGCCCGTATCAATTGATTTTCCCACTTCAGAAAATGGAATATCAAGACTGTTACCCCGGGCATGAACAAAATAGCGTTCCTGATACGAACCTCCGCCAAAACTTGTTGTACCGTATAAATGCCAATCACCATCGCTTCCTTTTACTATGGTGTGGTCATTCACATAATATCCGTACTTTTCGGGCTTAAAGATAACTCTCCAGCTATCGGAGATATACGGAATTTTCATATCGATACTCATCTCCTGAAACTTAAATCTAAATTATACAGATGAAGCCATTATATCATTCTTCATTTTTATACTTTCCTGTCGTGAAACATATAATCTTTTCGGCTCATCACTCACATAAATAAACAACTCTTCATTTCGGCGCATATATTCACTCGCCTTTTATATACTACTGCAATTATACATCAACAAAATTTAAAAAGTCAATCTGTTTGCCCGAAGGGCGGCATTATTCATTATTACGAGCTTGCGAGTAACAAGGTTCCGGGGTACCCATAGAAATCTTTGATTTCGTAATGGGTCGGGTTCTTATTATCAGCGGAGCGACTTCATTTTTCATTATTCATTCGAAAATCCGTTCTGTAAAAATGAATAATGAATGATGAATATTGAAGAATGAATAATACAAGCAAAAAATCCGTCCTCTATTGAGAACGGATTTTCGTTTGGCAGTACGTCGCATTTTCGAACCGTAATAAAATCACATATTTTCAGCTTCAAATCTTAAAAGATAAAACTGTTTTAACCATTCGGGCTGTTCGTTTAAAGTATCTTTCAGTTTTTCAAGCGTACGCTTGCCTACACGACGGTCAAGTATTGCAAACATTCTCACGATAGGGTTATCAGATTGGATGCTATCCTTTATATCTTGATTTCGATAGTCAGCAAGAGCAACGGCAAATTCACTATCTTTGTATTCTGTTCTCTCATTCAAAGGATATTTATTTAATAAAGACCAGAATTCATCCCAATACTCAATGGCTCCGTATGGCTTTTCGATTGACTTGTAACCTTTTTCAATGAAATAATTATTTACTGTTTCCCAAGAGAATCTCTTTACTTGATCACCGTCAACAGAAACATCAAATATCTTGCATCCATCCATACCAACATATGTTGTGCAACCGTATCTTACTCTGCCAACTAAACTTTCAGCAAGCATTTCTTTTTCAAGATATTTACGCATACCGCTCCAAGAGCCCTCATATCCCATAACCTGACCACCTTTCGTATATATTTCTTATTTAAATATTATCATCTGATATAAATTTTGTCAATGTAGCGGTTAAAAGTCAGTCAGTTTGCCCGAAGGGTGACAATCAAGGCGTTAGCCTTGTATGTAATCCGTCGCAGACGGAATG
>JAZNRX010000195.1:0-4598 GCA_045590915.1 Acutalibacteraceae bacterium
ACATTTTTGCCTGCAGCGATGCTGACGGATGCCGGTGAAATTTCACCTATGAGAGAAATTCTCGAAACATCCGCATCAAACTTTTCCATAGCAGAATTCGTCATACTGAACTTTGCATATATAGCAGTTTTTGCAACCTGCTTTGAAATTTCAGTAGATTTCGGTAAGCCAAACATATTATCACGACCTTTCGTTAGTGAGGAATTAGGAGTTAGGAATTAGGAATGGGATTATGATTTTTCTAATGAATTCTTGGTTGTTTTTGTTATGGATGAGAGGAGTTTTTCTATTTCTTTGCAGTCGGCATAGATGGAATCGAATTCTTGGTTTGTTATATAATCAGTTTCGTGTAACAGCTCTAACCAATACAGAGTTTCTCTGCATTCTTTGAATGATATATAGATTTTTGCAAGAAAATCCTTTTTGCTTATTGAAGCTTCAGCCTCTGCAATATTTGCCCCGATACTTGTCCCGCATCTGAGAAGCTGCTTTGACATAACAAACTCATTTTTGTTTTCGCATAAATACTTATAAAGCCTTATAATTCTCACAGCAAAACTTTTGCTTTTATTGTAAACTATATTCTCCATCATTCCTCACTCCTCACTTGTAATTCCTAATTGTTAAAAAGCAAATAAGTTCAAAGTCATCAAGCCCTTTGATTTCATTAGTAAGGAAGCTGATTTGTCCGCCGGAAAGGAAGCTGTCAATATCGCTGTCTTCTTTTACTTCGATAATTGATGTTATTGCATCACCGAGAAGCTTTGACAGAGCAGTCATATTCTTACCGTCACGGGTTTCTTTATTGAACTCTTTATAAAGCTCGGGAATAGGTTCTGAATTACCCTTACAGATAAGCCTCATCTTATCAAGCATCTGCTTCGGGGAGAGATGGTTGCAGATAACTTCACCTTCGTTGCTGATATAGACCATATAGAAGGGATGAAGTCTGTTCTGATTGTCTATGTTTACATTGTTGGATCGGTTTTTAAGCACATAAATTACGCCTGCAGGGTTTTCATCCGTTGCGGGAGCAACAGAGTGTAAGCCGAAAGGAGTTTTATCAAGGTCGGGATGAGCCTTGGCGTATTCAAGCAAATCAAGTCTGAATTCATTAAGGCCGAGGTCCATAATAGAAATGCCTGTTGACATATCCTCAAGATCAACAACTTCTTCCTGAAGCTTCTGAAGCTGTGCCTTTCTGTATTCAAGATCTGTCTTTTCTTCTTCATTCAGAAGATTATCGTCGCCTGTTGCAGTCATATCGACAATTTTCATTCGTGTTTCAACCTTTGCCTTCAAGTCGATATATTCATCAAGTGAAACTGCAGGCCAGAAATTAACAAGCTGAATAACCTTGTTCTTGCTTCCGATTCTGTCTATTCTTCCGAATCTCTGAATAATTCTGACGGGGTTCCAGTGTATGTCATAGTTTATAAGATAGTCGCAGTCCTGAAGGTTCTGACCTTCAGAAATACAGTCCGTTGCAATAAGAACATCAATATCAACCTGCGGCATATTGGGGAATAAATCTCTGTCCTTTGAAACAGGGGAGAAGCAGGTAAGGACTGTGTTAAGGTCATTGCGAAGGGCGGGAACTGTGGAACGACCGTCAACTGAGCCCGATATCATTGCGGTATTAAGCCTGAATTTGTTTGAAACAAAGCGGCTTACGTTATCATAAAGATATGCTGCCGTATCAGCAAACGCCGTGAAGATTATTATTTTCTTATTGTTGTCATTTATTGGATTGGTAATTTTATTCTCTATCATAGAGAATAGCTCTTGAAGCTTGCTGTCGTGCTCAGGTGTTATGTCCTTAACCATAAGAATAAGTAAATCAAAGATTTCTTTATCCTTTGTAAGTGCTTTTCTCCATGAAAGGTAGTCCATATCGGCAAGATCTATCTTGACTTTTTTGCCGAAGGAGAATAAATCGTCATTATCCTGATCTTCTAAATCAAAATCATTAAGATGTGAAATATCCGTAAGAGTTAATTTGGCGGAATCTATCTTTTTGTAGTTATCAAAGGTGTTTATTGTGCCTGAAATAAGCTCGTCAATTCTCTGAAGGGTGAGATTAAAAGAATAAACAGAGCTTTCAAGACGCTTCATAAGATTAATTGCAGTAAGTCTTCTGATACCTTGCTCACGGCCAACCTGTGTAAGACTGGCATCATCACCGAACAGCTCGGCATATTTTTCTTCCTTGCTCGGAAGGATATAGTGCGAGGGGGTATAAATAGCCAATGAAAGATGCATCAGCTGATCGAAAATCTCATTATATGTAATTGCGGTGGATAAGTCTGTAAGCTCCGGTCTTTTTGAAACAGGCTTATTTCTCTTCGGGAATGTACCTATCGCCGTTGTGTCGTAATACTTCTGAATATGCTTTCTTGAGCGGGCAATAGTTACACTATCCAATACTTCAAAGAAGTCAAAATCAAGCATTTTTAAGAGGTTTTCGGTGGTTCTTGCTTCCGGCTTCCATTTGCTCCAAGTGTTGAAAGCTCGCTGTGCATTCTTGAAGATATCATCAATTGAACGGGAAACATTAAGCTTTCCGTTTATCAGCTCGGGGTTGCCTTCATAAGCTAAAGCAATCTGATTCTTAAGGTCATTAAAACGGTTGTTTACAGGTGTCGCAGAAAGCATAAGCACCTTTGTTTTAACACCTTTTCTGATGACCATATTAAGAAGCTTCAGATAACGGTTTTCTTTGTCGCCGTCCTCACCGGAAAGCTTGCCGCCGTTTCTGAAATTATGTGATTCATCAATAACAACAAGGTCGAAATTGCTCCAGTTTATACGGGATAAATCATAGCCGTTTGAAAAACCGTGTTTTCTGTTAAGGTCCGTATGATAAAGCACTGTATATCCGAGGCGGTCGGATGCAATGGGATTATTTATATAGTTATCCTTGTAGGTGTTCCAGTTATTTGTAAGTTTCTTGGGACACAGCACAAGAACGGATTTGTTTCTTGATTCATAGTATTTAATTACAGCGAGAGCAGTAAAAGTTTTACCGAGACCGACGGAGTCCGCAAGGATGCATCCGTTATATTTTTCAAGCTTATTTATTATTGCAAGTGCAGCATCCTTCTGGAAGTTGTAGAGAAGGCTCCATATTTTACTGTCCTTGAAGCCTGTTGCTTCATTCGGAAGCACATCTTCTGAAATATCCTCCAGAAATTCGTTGAAGATATTGTAAAGAGTCACGAAATAGATAAATTCAGGGGAGTTTTCGTTATATGCAGTTGTTATATTCTCAATAACTTCGTCGGTGACTTCCTGCAGTTTATCTTTGCTTATCCATAATTCATTGAATAAATTCAGGTAGTAATTTGTATTTTCATAGCTTTCTGTTTTTTGAATAGGGTAGTAAACATTATTTCCACGTTCACAGCCAAGGTCAACGGTTGTAAAGCCCTGAATCGGCATATATGAGCTCTCATCAACATTCATAAAGCCCAGCATAACTTCATTTGTTATATTAGACTTGAATGTAACTTTACTTCTGATCCATTCCGCACATTCTTTGGCAATTGCCTTCTGCGTAAGCTCATTGCGGAGCTTTACTTCAAACTCGGTGCCGTAAAGGCTTCTTTCACGGTTAAGGCGGGGAATATAGAATTCTCTTTTTTCTTTCTTTGCCTTTTCGGTTGTGAAAGTAGGGGAGGTGAAAATAAATCGCAGCTCATCAATGTCTTTCAGTTGCTGCTTTAATTCCTGAAAAGCGTAGATTGAAAAGCAAGCCGCAGCAATGCTGATTTTACTTCCTTCATGGATTTCAAGAGTCAAATCATCTTTTAATGTTCGGTTTAAGTTATCTATTAAATCCATATATTTCACCCCGTAAACCTTAAAACAGTATAAAAAAGCTATAATACTCCAATTTTAATTATAATTATTTATATAATAACACAGCAAATAAAAAATTACAAATATTTTAACGAAAAAAAGAAGTCCGCTGCAAATTAAAATGCAACGGGCTTCACTTTATATCAGATGTTGTGATATAGGTTTTCTGTTTGTATCGGTTTTTCTTCATTCTTTTTCTTGATTTTGTCATAATTTTCAAAGAAATTTTCTCTTGTATCTGTATCCCAAGTTTTTGCTGTGCCGAATGTTTCTTTATAAGTATCGAGTAAATTCTGATTTTCGCTTAATTGTCCCCAGTAATGCTTTGCTTTTTCATTTTTAGCGTGTGTAATATTAGAATTTATGCCTCGCTGCAGGTCACCTGTATGGCGGACTGCTTCATAAAAAGAATCCTGCATTTCCTGACAGGAACGTCTACCGTCAATGAAGTGCTTACAGTTAAGTTTTCCCTCAAATACGGGCTGTACAGTACAATGTATATGAGGCGTGGATTCATCGTTATGGACCACGATCTGATAAACTGAATCCTCTCCGAAGATTGATTCAACCCATTTTACAGATGATTTTGTGAAGTCAATAAAACTTTCCTTTGTTTTGATGCTGCCTTTTGTGAAAGTGAAAATAAATTCAATTCCGTAAACTGCATTTGACTTCGGTTTCACGGTTAGCTTTTCATGTAGTACCTCTTCATATGTTTTTCTGTCATAACCATTTTT
>JAZNRX010000196.1:0-10883 GCA_045590915.1 Acutalibacteraceae bacterium
ATACGGCATAACCGCAACCTCTCCGATTATTACCGAATAATTGTTATAATTCACATATATTCTGGCACCGTTTTCATAAGCGGTGCAATATACACCGTCCTGATATAAGAAATGCCCGATTATTCTTTTTGAAGAAAGAGAAGCAAGTTCCTTCTGAGCCTTCAGATAGAATTCAACCGCATCAGAAAGTGTGTTTTCATAATATTTGTCGGATACCGGCGAGAAATTCCATAGATATGATAATGCCGCCCCGTATTCAACACATTTTAAAAGCTGCATTCTGGGAATTATTTCCGTGTTGGCAGATTTTCCGGAATAAATAACGCTTCCGTGAAGAATTGCGGGAATAAAGGGCACCTCAATAAAAGCATCACCGGAGGTAACGGCTGACAAAGCCGTATTATTCAGATAGTCTGCATTTTTAATTACATTGAAGGACGAGCCGTTGAGCATAAGACTTGTTTTCGAGGAAAGTGCCGACAACACGAAATTCAGCTTACGGGAATACTCATAATAAGAATTACCGTCCGACAAAGCATCCCCGAATACCGCATCAGCACTGTCAAGAAGATTTACTCCGATGAAGGAAAAATCAGTCAGAAGCTCCACTGTGTTTACCGTTGCGGATGAAAGCTTATCACCGCTGATATAAGACGAAGAAAAGTTCTCTTTACCCACATAGGAATAAAGCTCATTCTGAAGAGTGAATTGCTTTTTTTCACCTGTAATGCTTTTTGATGAAGCAAAAATATTGTCTGATGTCAGAAAATTAATTCCCGCATAAACCCTCAGCTGCTGTGCATCGGCATAGGAAAGAAGTGAATTAAGGTCTTTTTTTGATGACATATGGGATGAAAGTCTTATTCCGTCAGCGGCATCCTCACTGATACCCTCTGCAAATGCACCCTCTAAAATCATATTGATGTTGTTTATTCCCTTTGATTTGAGAATGGTCAGAAGGTTTTCTGCCTGCTGAAAGGTGGTCACCCTTTCATTTTTGCTTCCGTCAACACTGCCTGTCACCCTTACAAAGAGGGGATATTCCTCCTGTGCAGTATTACTCCCGAGAATACCCTTTCTTACAAGTGCCTGACGCACAGATGTTGCCATTCCGATATAACCGTCATTGTCGCCTGTCAGAAGCTCGTAATTTACGGCTATTTCACCCGTGAAGCTTTCACCCATTTTCACCTTTCCCGAAAAACCACTGACGGGAGTTATAATGAATTCGGGATAAATTCTGTTTATTCTTTCACTGTCTGCATTGGCACGCTTCAGATTTATAAGAGCAATTTCACTACCGTCCGTAACGGTAACGGCAAGGGCTTTTCCGCCCTGACTTATGCCGTAGGCACCCACTGAAGCGGGAATGCTGTTTTTCGGATAATCTTTTCCGTAAACACTGTATATAATTTCCTTATTTTCATCCTCAAGTCCCGTATACACAAGTGCACCCACACCGTCGGGAACAAGATAGAAGTCCTCAAATGCCGAAGCATCAAAGCTTGACGCATCATAGCTTACGGCTCCGAGATAAGGCAGAACCGATATACCGAGAAGAGTTGCTCCGTCAGATATTTCACATTCTGAAATAGAAATGCTCACCTCAATGCAGGTTCCGTTAAGTGTAAAGCACACCGGAAGAGAAAGAGAAGCTCCGCCTTCACTGATATTATATGTTACCTTAAGCTCATTACCCTTGACAGTGCTTACAATACCCTTATTCTCACCGCAGTGAAGGGATGTATCAAGATATCGGATGCTCTCTCCGTCAAAAATGCTGACAATAAATGAAGCAGCAAAGGAATTGGAAAATTCGGGAAGACAAGAAAAGCCCGAAGAAATTTTATTGTTATAAAAGCAGACCGCACCGCTTTTTTTATCAAAATAAAGAGATGTATCACCGTCCGATAAAACACGGTCGGCAGATTTTTTGTCATATGTTCTCAATTCACTTTGTCCGTGATTTGTTACGGTTTTACTGACAGTCACGCTTTTGACACTGCCTTGCAAAACACAGGATGAAAGAAAAATAACAGCTCCCGCGAGAATAAAAACAATCACTGAACGAAGAGACTTTTTTATAGCCGACATAAATCGCTCCTGCAAGAAATAGTTGTAAATATATTAACACAAAAACACAAAAATATCAACCGAAAAACACAAAATAATCACAATGCCACAGAAGAATAATGTAAAATCCACATAAAAACCCCTACAAATAAATTCAAGCTCAACAATACAGTGCTTCGCAAATTCGGAATTCGGATTTCGGAATTCGGAGAAAACTCTACAAAAACGCAATCAAACCTCAGTGATGTTTAGAAGAAACGAGCGTTCAGAGCAAAGAGTTAGAGACACGGAGTTTCTTCCGATTTATTATCTATTCGTTATTATCTGGTTTTCCTGACCGAAACAACAATCCCGAGCGGAAAATTCACCGCTCGGGAAAACTAATTAATTGATAAAATTACATATTTTCAGCAAAAGCCCGATTTCCGCCGTCTGTGAATTCTGAAATCCGAATTTGCTCCGCACTATCTTTCTTCTCTGAAATAAGAAATACCCAGAGATGCGGGGGGCTGATGCTCTCTCTTTTTACGCATACTGGTAATAATGAGAACAACAATCGTTACAACATAAGGAAGCATCTTGAAAAGCTCCTGCGTTTCGGTGCCAAGTCCCTGAATATAGTTATTGGCATTACAAAGTGCACCGAAAATGAATGAACCGACAATGGCTGATGAGGGCTTCCACAATGCGAAGATAACAAGAGCGATTGCCATCCATCCTCTGTCTCCGAAGGCATTGTTTGACCATACGCCGTTGGCATATGACATAACATACTGAAGTCCGCCCAAGCCTGCTATTGCACTGCCGACACAGGTTGCAACATACTTATATCTGATAACATTGATACCTGCGGCATCTGCAGTTGCAGGATTTTCACCAACGGAGCGAAGATTGAGCCCCACTCTTGTACGGTTAAGAACAAACGCCACTGCAATAGCGATAAAAATTGCAAGATATGTGAGGAAATCGTGAGAAAAAAGAATTTCACCCACTGCTCCAAGGTCATCTGCAAAGGGAAGCTTTACAGAGAAAAATCCGCTTGTTTTTGTGAGAGCAATTGAGGGCATTTCTGTTTCGGTGAGCTTGATAAGAGAGCCGCCGAAGAAATTTCCCAGACCGATACCGAAGGTTGTGAGAGCAAGACCGGTAACATTCTGGTTTGCTCTGAGAGTTACCGTGAGGAAGCTGTAAACAAAGCCCATAAGAGTTGAGCCCAGCACCGCACAGACAAGAGGAATAAGCACGGCAAGAACACCGCTCATATTGTTGACATCATTACCGCAGGCGTTTTCATAAAGGAAAGCACCGATAACACCGCTTATGGCACCAACATACATAATTCCGGGAATACCGAGATTAAGATGACCTGATTTTTCCGTTACAATTTCACCTGTTGAACCGTAAAGAAGCGGCACACCTAAAAGAATGGCACGGCAAATAAACTGAACTATCATGCTTTTACCTCCTTATTGCTGTGACGGAATTTTACGGAATATCTGATAAGGAATTCGCATCCTACAACGCAGAGAATTACAATTCCCACAACGATGTCGGCAAAGGAAGCATTGAGCATACAGGTGTCGGCAACCTTTGCGGCACCCATACGAAGAAAACAGATAACTCCTGTCATAAGCACCATAATAAAGGGATTGAACTGACCGAGCCATGATACCATAATTGCAGTAAAGCCCTGTCCGCCTACTGTATTTGTGTTTATTGAATGGTCAGTACCTGCAACAAGAAGCATACCTGCAACACCGCACACGGCACCTGAAATAATCATTGTACGAATGATAACCTTTTTAACATTGATGCCGATATAACGGGCAGTATTCTGGCTTTCACCCACAACGGAAATTTCATATCCGTGCTTGCTGTATTTAAGATAAACATACATTACGAGAGTGAGAAGTGCAACAACGATAATGTTTATAAGATATCTGTTGTCACCTATTATTGGAAGATTTCCTTCCTTTACGGGCTGGATAACATTTGAGCCGCCGCCCACGATATAAACATAATATGCAATAATCTGGGTTGCGATATAGTTCATCATAAGAGTGAACAGTGTCTCATTTGTATTGAAAACAGCCTTAAAAACTGCGGGAATAAGTCCCCATACAGCACCGGCAAGAATGCTTGAGCCGATAACTACGATAAGAAGAACGGGATATGAAAGAGTTTTGCCGAAATTTATCATACAGAACATCGCGGCAAGACCGCCGATAAGAGCCTGTCCTTCGGCACCGCAGTTCCAGAACTTCATCTTGAACGCGGGAGTGAGAGCAAGTGCAAGACAAAGAAGAATTGCAATTTCCTGAAGATATTTCCAGAGCATTACGGTTGAGCCTGTCTCAATTCGTCCGAAAACGCCTCTGTACATAATTTCAAAGGTTTCACCGAGGCTTCTTTCAGTGAGAATCATTGAAAGACAGCCCATAAGGAAAACGGATATAACAATCGTGGCAATACGGATTATCCATGCCTTCCACGCAGGCATATCGTCACGCTTTACAATGTGAAAAAGCGGTTCACGGTGAGCCTTGACGGTTTTGTGTTCAGCCATTGTCATTCTCCTTTCCTTCTGCTTCTGCCTTTGACTTTGTCATAAGAAGACCTATTTCTTCCTTTGTGGTGGTTCTTGCATCAACGATACCGGTTATTTTACCTGAGCCGATAACCATAATCCTGTCGCAAAGCTCAACAAGCACATCAAGGTCTTCACCGACAAATATAATGGCAACCCCCTTTTCCTTCTGCTCGTTGAGAAGATTATATATCATATAGGATGAGTTGATATCAAGACCTCTTACGGGATATGCAACCATAAGCACTGTGGGAGAAGCGGCAATTTCTCTGCCTACAAGAACCTTCTGAACGTTACCGCCTGAAAGACGGCGTACAGGCGTTGTTGCACCGGGGGTTACAACCTCAAGGTCGTTTATAATTTTCATAGCAAGGTCCTTGGGAGCCTTTCTCTGCAGGAACATTGAATGCCCCTTGGAATAGCTTCGAAGCATCATATTGTCAATGATGTCCATATTACCAACAAGTCCCATACCGAGTCTGTCTTCGGGAACAAATGAAAGACGGACACCCATTTCACGAATTTGTACGGGTGTTTTATCTCTGAGATTTTCTTTTTTCTCCGTTTTGGGATCAATATAGAAAATCTCACCCGATGAAAGATGCTGAAGACCTGCTATTGACTCAAGAAGCTCACGCTGACCTGAGCCTGCAATACCTGCAATACCGAGAATTTCACCGCTTTTTGCCGTAAAGGAAACATTATCAAGCATTGTGGCACCCTGTCTGTCAACACAGGTAATGCCGTTTACAAAAAGACGATCGGTGCTGTTTTTCGGCTCGCTTCTTTCGATGTTAAGCTCAATTTTCTTGCCTACCATCATTTCGGTAAGCTCACTTTCACTTGTTTCGGCTGTGTTTACAGTGCCTACATACTCACCCTTGCGAAGAACCGAAACTCTGTCTGAAAGAGAAAGCACCTCGTGAAGCTTGTGAGTGATGATAATAATGCATTTTCCGTCATCACGCATATTGCGGAGAATATTAAAAAGCTTTTCCGTTTCCTGAGGAGTGAGAACGGCTGTGGGCTCGTCAAGAATAAGAATATCCGCACCGCGATATAACACCTTGATAATTTCAACAGTCTGCTTTTCGGAAACAGACATGGAATATATCTTCTTTTCCGGAGCAATATCAAAGCCGTACTGCTCACTGATTTTCTTTATCTGAGCAGTTGATCGCTTCAGGTCATATTTTCCGTCTTCAATACCGAGAACAATGTTTTCTGCGGCAGTAAACACATCCACCAGTTTGAAGTGCTGATGAATCATACCTATTTTATACAAAAATGCATCCTTGGGAGAGGTGATGACAGCTTCTTCTCCGTCAACAAAAATCTGACCTTCATCGGGGAAATAAATACCCGAAATCATATTCATCAGAGTTGTCTTTCCGCTGCCGTTTTCTCCGAGAATGGAAAGAATCTCACCACGGTATGCGGTAAGATTTACATTTTTGTTGGCAACAACTTTGCCAAAGCGTTTTGTTATGTTTTTAAGTTCAATAGCCGGTTGTTTAGCCACGATGAACCCCCGTTCCTCTGAATTCTCAAGAAATGGCTGTACACAAATACAGCAATTTCTTCAAAATCAGTCTAAGACGAGTTGCCTCGTCTTAGACTGCAAGTCAGATATTAGCCGCCGTAGTTTGTATCAAGAAGAGTGATACCGTCGATCTGCATATCGAAGTAGGGAGCTGAACGGAACTTTGACTCATAGAATACACCGTTTTCGATAACTTCTGTATCGGGTGTGAACTTGTCGTCTGTGTCAACGTCAGCAAGGTAGGATGTCTTAGCTTCGCCGCCTACTGTGAATGTAGAAGCGTCGAATACGTTGAGAGTACCGTCAAGGAGCTTGCCCTTAACTTCTTCAAGCTTAGCAGCTGTGCCTTCTGCAGCAACAGCTTCGTTGATGTCAGTGAGAACAACTGAGCCTGTTTCGATTGTACCTGTCCAGTCAGCGAGGATAGCTTCACCCTTCTGTACACATTCAATCATATACTTGAAGTAGGGAGTCCAGTCAATTCTTGAGGAAACGATGAAGGTGTTGGGACAAGCAGCAACTGTTGAGCCGTTGTAGGAAACGTTGGGAACACCTGCTGTTTCACAAGCTGTGGGAGCACCCATTGAGTCAGCGTGCTGGCTGATAAGAACGCAACCGCCGCCGATAAGAGCCTGAGCTGCTTCCTTTTCAAGCTTTTCATCATACCAAGAACCTGTGAACTTAACATCCATTGTTACTGTGGGGCAAACGCTCTTTGCACCAAGATAGAAGGATGTGTAACCTGACATAACTTCAGCAAATGTGAAAGCGCCTACATAACCCATCTTAGCCTGTTCAGCTGTGATTTTGCCGTCAGCGATCATTTCGTTGAGCTTCAAGCCTGCAGCTACACCTGCAAGATATCTGCCTTCGTAAATGGAAGCAAATGCATTGTGGAAGTTCTTAAGCTCTGCTGTGTGAGCCTGTGTACCTGTTGCATGGCAGAACTCTACATCGGGATAGTTCTTAGCAGCGTCAATAAGGAAGGATTCGTGACCGAAGGAGTCAGCGAAGATTACATTACAGCCGTCAACTTCAATAAGTTCAACTGCTGCATCGTAGCACTTGTTGGACTCGGGAATCTGAGTCTTCTGTGCATACTCAACGCCCATTGCTTCACAAGCTGCCTTTGCAGCGTCGATGAAGTTCTTGTCATATGTTGAGTTTTCGTCGTGAAGGAAGATAAAGCCGACTTTAACTTCTTTCAATTCACCTGTGGTTGTTGTCTCGTCACCTGCAACAGTTGTTTCTTCTGTATTGCCGCCGCAAGCAGCAAAAGCTACAACCATTGAAAGAGCGAGAACGAGAGCGAGTACTTTGAATACGTTTTTCACTTTGGGTTCCTCCAATGTTTTTTTATATTCTTCTCAACCGTCGTTTCTGAAGCTGATGCTGTCATCAGTCATAGACTCAACGATTGCCAAAGACTTAAGATTTACTCCCTGACTGCGAATTTCCTTTCCGCCGTTCTGGAAGCCCTTTTCTATTGCGATACCTACACCCTGAAGTGCGGCACCTGCATCCTCTACTATCTTTTTCAGGCCAAGCACTGCCTGTCCGTTAGCAAGGAAATCGTCAATAATGAGGACATTATCCTCAGAGGACAGATATTTTTTGGAGACAAATATTGTATAGCTTGTTCCCTTGGTAAAAGAAAAGACCTCTGCAGTATAAACATCATTTCCTATATTTTTATGGTGTCCTTTTTTTGCGAATACCACAGGCACATCAAAATGCTGTGCCGCAAAACAAGCAATAGGAATTCCCGATGCCTCTACCGTGAGTATCTTTGTTACATTATAAGATGAAAATAGTCTGTAAAACTCTTTGCCTAATTCAGAGAGAAGTGAAACATCAAGCTGATGATTAAGAAAGCTGTCAACCTTAAGAATATTTCCCGGAAGCACTGTTCCGCAGTTAAGAATTTTTTCTTCAAGCAATTTCATTTCCGGTTCACTCCTCAAAAACAAATAAAGCACACACAGTATAACTCACATTGAAGATAAAATCAAGGAAATTCATCCAAAATCTTACTTATTTTTAAATTTTCTGCATTTTAGATAACATAAGGCTGTTTTTCGTCGGATTTCATTTGCAATTCCGTCAAAAAATCAAGGTACGCGTAACGCTAACAAAGTATTTTTCAATTTTCACTGCAACTCTGTTTTATATATTTGTTTTTTTTCGATTGAGAACATAAAATGCAACAAATTTTTAATGAAAATCTTGTTAAAAAATACAAATATTAATCAGTTGACAACATAAATTAACTAAACTAAAATATATTTATAATCAGTCGGTATGTCCGAAAAGGTTATAATTTTATCGAAAGGATGTTTTTTCTTATGAAAAAGACAAACAAAATCATAGCTCTCATTCTTGCTATGGTGCTCGCTTTCTCATCCGTTCCGCTTATGGCTTCCGCCGCAGCAATCAAGGATGATGTAAACACAGTAGAAAAGCTCATTCAGGGTGAGTCCCTCGGCAACCTTGTTGAATGGCTTCTCAAGAATGTAAACAACAGAAAAGAAGAGATTTTAGGCACAGTTCTTTCTCTTGTGTTTATGTTTGTTGAAGACGAAGCTCTTCAGGCAAAGGTAGGCACAACAGATGTTCTCAAGGCTGACGATGAAGCTCTTGCAAAAATTCTTGTTGATTGGCTCAATGCTGATGTTCTTCCTCAGTTACAGGCTCAGCTTGCATCCGACGACACCATGAAGGCTGTTCTTAAGATAGTTTCCATTGATGTCAGCTCAGTTGACAAGATTATTTCTTCTCTTCATACCCTTGCAACAACATTAAGTCTCGGTGACATTTCAAACCTTAAGGAAGACGCTCTCGTATTAAAGAAAGGCCTCATACCTACTCTTGTAACCGTTAAGGCTTCCGGCAGCTTAGGTGCTCTTTATGCAGTGCTTCAGTTCCTCAGCGACAACACAAACTTCTTCAAGAAGGTTCTTGCTGGTAATGTTAATCTCGGTCTTCTTGCAGCTGCAAACAGCCTCATTAATGACCTCATCAAAGATTATATCTCCCCCGCTGCTATCAAGGAAATGCTTTGCGACGCTATTGAGCTTGATTATGAAACATATAAGTCATACACAGCAGACGAAATCGTTGCAGTTGCTTTCTTAAAGCTTCTCACAGGTGCCGAGACAGTTGCTCAGAACGATGCTAAGGATGTTATGAATCTTACAATCTACGGCTTCCTTGACAAGTATGCCGGTCAGATTTATAAGACTCTCCTTGTAGGTCCCCTCAACAACGATGTAAAGGCTCTCCTTGTTGAAAATGTTAAGCCCCTTGATGATGAATACGGCAATATCTTTGACGAAGTATTCAACTGGGACTACAACTTCACAGGTAACGAATTTGATGCAGTTCTTGAAGCAGGCAAGGGCAACATGGTTGCAAAGCTCAACGATGCTGTTATCGCTCTTCTCAAGGTTATCCTTACAGAAGATGCATTCAAGGGCCTTGACCTCAAGACAGGCGGCAACGAAAACCTTGACGAAAACCTTACCAAGACATTCCGCTTCATTCTTCCCAAAATAGCAAAGATTGACAAGACCAAGCTCGGTGCAGACCTTTCCGGCTTCACAGCTGACAAGGTTAAGAATATGGGTGCAGAAGAAATGGCTGTTGCAGTTCTCAAGCTCTTCTTCCCCGGCTGGTTCAAGAACAGTGTTGCAAAGGAAGTTAATGCAGTTAAGACTCTCGAACAGCTTGCAGTTCTTGCTGCAAAATATGCAGTAACAAACAACGAATGGGTTCCCATGACAATTACAGCAGCTTCCAAGGCTGCAAACGTTGAAAAGCTCGCTGACGATGCATGTATCGACATTCTCTTCGAAATCGGTATGGAAACAGCAGCTAAGGCTCTTGATTACAATAAGACAACAACATACTATGAGCTTCCCGCTGACACAGCAAAGTGGACAGCAGTGGATTATCTTGATGATATCGTTGACTGGGCTCTTAACTTCGTAGACGGTATTCCCGCTTCTGCAGATAAGCTTACAACCGAAAGACACGTTCTTGACGGTGAAGGCGGCTTCTATAAGCTCAACGTTATCCTCGATTCTCTCTTCGATCTTTCCTTCATTTCAGGTTGCGGCAACGATACCTTCAAGTTTGACATTGAAACAATGCTTCTTGATAAGTTCATCGGCAATCTTCTTAACTTCGACATTGAAGATGCAGTAGCAATGCTTGCAGAAAACGAAGAAGCATCACTCTTCGATAAGAAGATAAATGTTGCAGTTATCGACCTCGTTGATGATCTTCTTACAGGTCTCTTCGAAGAAGGCTATGAGCTTCCCACAGGCGTTCTCCCCGGTGATGTAAGCGGTGACGGCAAGATTACAGCTGCTGACGCAAGACTTACACTCAGAGCTTCCGTTAAGCTCGAAAACCTCGACGCAAAGCAGATTAAGGCTGCTGACGTTGACGGCAAGGCAGGTCTCACAGCCGCTGATGCAAGACTTATTCTCCGTGCATCAGTAGGCCTCGAAACCCTCGCATAATAGTAAATAAATTCCAACAAAGTACGGCGGTGGAAAAATCCACCGCTGTATTTTTTTATTATATAGGAAATTGCTCGCGATGTGAGCAATTTACATATAACAAGAAACACCTACAGCCCCCAAGATTGGGGGCAATGTCATTAAGTTAACAGCA
>JAZNRX010000197.1:0-5428 GCA_045590915.1 Acutalibacteraceae bacterium
AGATAAACCTCACTTGCTCCTGAAATCTTAATAGCCGCATTCTGCTCTTTTGCCACATTTTCACTGTCGTTAGTACTGTCGAGAACTACTCTTTCCTTTTCACCGCCAACAGCAATAACCTTGGTAAAGCCGCACCAGCCGCCGTCCTTAAGTTCACTTCCTTCGTATGATGGATAGTGTGCTATATGTGCGATATATGTAGCATCATCATCGACAAGCTTTTTATACTGCATATTCTTTTCGTCGCCTGCTCCCCAGCCTCTGAGAGACCAGCAGTCGGCAAGAGAAATGGTCATATTGATTTTTGCACCGAGGCTTGACTTTGTAATTTTTGTGATTGTAACATTGTCCTCTCTTGAAGAGAAGGTCAGTCTTTCCCATCTGCCGAGAATATCGGTGTACTTGACGCCGAGCTCTGCAGTTTCATAGTCTGTCCAGCGGATATAGTCATAATAGGGAAGCTTCGTGCTGTCCGTTCTCAGAACGTGTGAGGGATGATAGGCATAAAAATATGTGGACTGTCTGCCGTCACAATCCCAGGCGGCATTGCCATTCATAACATTCTGTCTTGCGTCGTGAAGCTGTTCTGTAACCTCATCGGGAGTGTAACGGGGATCCTTTGAGGGCATAAGGAAGTGAATGTTGTTATAGATATAGCTGTCACTGTAGGGTGAACCTGCCACAGTAACGCCGTTTTCACCGTTACCGCTGACCATACCGTCAAACCAGCTTATGGTGTCCTCGTGTTTGCTTGCATAGGGTACAAGCTCCGTGTATTCCGTTGCAAAGGCTTTTGTGTGGTCATTTTTAATCATATCAACATCACCTGCTCTCATTAAATTAAGTGTACCCGGGAAGAAGTTTCCTCCGATAATCAGGCATAGCATAATGTTGATAAAGATTTTGATTTTTTCAATGATAAACATATAAACACCTCTCTTTATGGTTTACAATAACATAATACCATAAAAAGGAAAGAGCAAACACGACATAGTTTTATACAATATGTCGTGTTCTCTTAAAGTGATATGTGATAGAATATATTTGTAAATTAGATTGAAAGGAAGTATTTTATGTTTTATACGATGAAGAAAATAATTGCTTCAATGCTGGCTTTGCTCATGTCGATTATGGGTTATGTGGATTTTGCAGGAGTAGTTATAAAACCTGAAAACATAATGGCAGAATACTATGTAAGCAATAACGGTAATGACAGCAATGACGGCACTAAAGACAAGCCTTTTGCAACAATAGAAAGAGCAAGAGATGAGGTCAGAAAAATAAACTCTGATATGACCGGAAATATAATCGTTCATATTGCCGAGGGTACATATATCCTTGATGATACTCTCACTTTTGACGAAAGAGACAGTGCAACAAACGGCTTTTCCGTAAAATATGTCGGTAACGGTGAAACTGTTATAAGTGGCGGGCAGGAAATAGGGAACTTCACTTTATTTGATGATGAAAAAAATATATATTGTGCAAAAGTTCCCGACGGATTCACTTTCCGTCAGTTATATCTTGACGGTCAAAAATTGACAAGAGCAAGAAGCAACACAGACTTTTCAACAAGAATTGTGGGTGCTTCCCGCTTTGATGAAAACGGAAATCTTATCCCTGAAAATCTTAACTACGGCGGTGAAGATTCACTTGTTCCCGCAGCATACGGCGAAGTATATCTTGACGCTTCTGAATTTGGTGACTTCAATAATCTTCAACAGGTAGAGCTTCATGTTCTTACTGCTTGGGTTAAGAATGTGCTGAGAGTTAAGTCTGCTGTTACAAATGACGGCATAACCTCAATCAGAATTCAAGATAACGAAAGCAAGCTTATTTTCAACCGTATGCATCCCAACATAGACGGTTATTCCCATATGAGTACCCACGACTTCGTTTACTACATCGAAAACGCCTACGAGCTTATTGACACCGATAATGAATGGTATCTGGACGAAAGCACCAATATGGTTTACATCAAAGTTCCTGAAAGTACAGATATGAATACTGCGAGTGTAATTGCTCCGAGACTTGAAAATCTCCTTACAGTAAAATCACAGAACAGCAGTAAGATTAAGAACCTCACCTTTGAAGGAATAACCTTCCGATACAGCACATGGAATGTACCGAGTGAGAAAGGTCTTGTTGATGTGCAGACAGGTATGTATGCAAATTACTGCATTTTTAAAACCAACGACATGGGTATTTTAAGACCGTCAGCCGCTGTATATATTGCCGGTACAGAGAATTTCACCATGAAAGACTGCACCGTAGAAAATATGGGCGCCGCAGGTATTGATTTACATTACGGCACGAAAAATTCTGTTATTCAGGATAATCTTATTCAGAATATCAGCGGCAACGGAATAATGATAGGAAAATTCGTTGTTGATGAAAAAACGGATATTCATGTTGTATATAACCCCGAAGATGAGTCCGATATTTGCACAGGTGACAGAATAGTAAATAACCGTGTTATCCATATAGGTACCGACTACGAAAGCTCTGTGGGCATTTGTGCAGGTTATCCCAGAGATATCCTTATTGCAAACAATGAAGTAGCCTATGCACCGTACACAGGCATATCAGTAGGCTTCGGATGGTCAAATGCAGACAATGCAATGAAAAACAACCGCATACTTAACAATGAAATCCATCACACAAGTCAGATTCTCTGTGATGCAGGCGGTATTTACACTCTTTCAAAACAGCCCGGCTCTGAAATGAGCGGTAACTACATTCACGATATTGTACTTCCCGAGTGGGCTGACTACGGCACAAGCGGTATATACATGGATGAGCAGACCGACGGCTACACAGTAAAGTACAATGTGCTTGAAAACGCTTGCGGTGTAGGTATGAACCGTGTGGGACAGAACGATTATAAAGAGAAAACAATATATATTGATAAAAAATGGAACCCTGTTATTGATTCCATCAAAGACAATGCCGGTATAAATGACAATTTTAATGTATATGCAAAATTATTCTATTAAACATCAAACTCCCGAGATTAAAAACCTCGGGAGTAATTTTTTACTTTTTTGCGGCCTCTGCTTTCTTTTCTCGGAAGGTTTTGCCGTAATATTTTTTCAGCAGTCTCTGAGTCTGTCTTTCGCAAAGACCTATGGTATCCGAAAGTTCACGCAGAGTTACAGAAGGATTACTGATAAAAGTATGCTCAATCATAAAAAAGCATCTGTCATTTATGGTGTCCGCATCCTTTGTCATACGGCTTATATGCGGCACATAAGCTCTGGTTATTTTGGTAAGAAGCAGTTGAAGCAATGCACCTGTTGCACTTACATAACCGAATTTTGCTCCGTCACATTCAGAAAGAATTTCATCAAAGATATATCCGAAATCCGTTTCTTCAAGAAAGCAGAAATGGGTATTGAGAAAGGACGAAACAAGAACATCGTTGTTTTTCTTTTCCGACACCTGAAGGTACAGATAAATCTCCGTCAGCGGCTTTTCGGGATTGGTTGACTGCTGATGGTACACATTAGGCCCCGTGACAAAGAAGTTACCCTTTGAAAGAGGATAAGTCTTGCTGTCCGTCGTAAGCACACCTTCGCCGTCAATGATATAATGAAGCTCATAACTGTTTTTTGAGTGGCTGTGACCGGGCATATCATTTCTGAATACGCCTCTGCCGTACTGCACAAGATTAAAATTCATATCATTCCATTTGAAAGAAATCATAAAATCACCGCTACTATGGTAGCATAAAAAGCTAATGTTGTCAAAGAAAGTAAAATAGTAATCTCACACATTCGACAAAAGTCGAGCCTCCTTGTACAATGTAGTTACAAAATACAAGGAGGTAAAATTTTATGTTTAGTAAGAAAATCAAAATTAAATTCGACAGCTTTGAGTGCAACTTACTTATCAATGGTATGAACGAGTTTCGCAATATGCTCTTGGCAGATGATTTGCCCACAGAGGATGTTGACGAACTGCTTTTAAAACTCATTGATATGTATGAAAAATAAGGAGGACAGAATTATGGCAAACAAAACAAAGATAACTTATCGACAGGTTGGCGACTTTAAAATTCCAAACATTATTTTGCCGCCCGAACAAGCAAATATAACCATCGGTAAATGGGGTATGATGCACAAAAACTACCTAGAACACAACAAGCGAGGTCTGTTTATGCTAATGGTAACTAAATGCACCCTTTGGCCTTATCTTGCAGATATTGACCGTCAGGCAAATGAAATGTACGACCTTCTGATTGATCAGATGAAAGAGGCAGAAGGTGTTACAGAAGAGCTTAAAGAGCAAGACCAGCTTGAATGGGTACAGAGGATGCGCAATATTCAGTCACGGGCAAGAGAGATTGTTTGTAGCGAGCTGATATACAGTTAAAATTGAATTTGACAAACAAAGCACGGCTTACGGTCAATGTAGGTCGTGCTTAACTTTTAGCGTTAAAAATGCCTTTTATTCGTTAATTTTCTTGGATAATACATTAGGTAATTTCAAAAATATCTATCGAATACAAAGCAAAATTCAAAAAAATCATACAATATGTTGTGGTTGGCGGTAGTTGCTTTTGAGATATATGGTATGATTTTTTTGCTTGTTGGTGATGTTTTTTACTTAATAAGAGAATTTAATTCCCTTAAAACGAGTGCAGTAGTTTGGGCTACTGCACTTGAAATTGGTTACTACACTCAATGCTCTTTGTTCTTGTGTTCGTTTAAAATTCGACTAGCCTTGCTCTTTTGGCTCTTAGTAGAACTTTTCTTAGCAAGTGTTCGAGCAGCATCACTTAATTTTTTAGTCTTGTGTACAGCCATTGAATCACCCCCTATGAGCTTTTGGGCAACAAGTTGCACAGCCATCGGCATCAGAATAGATAGTTTTAGCCTTGTTAACTGCGGCAATTTCATTGTCAAACAAACCTACATAAGTTTTTCTTTCTATTCCAAGCTCTTTTGCATGGTCTTCGGTGTGCACTTCATGATGATATCCCGGATTAAAAGTTGGATTATTGTTTAAATAATAAAATTGATACATAGTAAATATTGCCTTTCTTATATTTATTAATATTTTTTTAATACATCTGGCCCAAAGATATGTTACTATGAATCTGCGACGATATGTTATTAACATATCAATGGGTGCATTAAATAGCCACTTTGGTTATTTAATGCATTTTTTTACAATCATAAAAACCACCTCTTTAGTTTTAAATTGTTCTCACTGGTGTTAGAACGATGATATTATATAATTTTTTCTTTGCATTGTCAAGCTTTAACTACAAGATATAGAGTTGATAACATTTGTAACCACAATTTATCGTATGTCATCACTTTTCATCAAAAAATACAGCTTTAATTTTTACACTTGACTACACTTATCAACATTTAAAAGAAAAAATCCGTTTCATAAACAAGCGATGAAACGGATTTTTTAA
>JAZNRX010000198.1:0-12737 GCA_045590915.1 Acutalibacteraceae bacterium
CGATCCGACTTAAGGGAGCTTGCCTACAGAGTAACCCTCGGGGATACGGATGTTTCTTCAATGAGTGACGGTGCAAAGGAAAGGCTTGCTCACGAATTGAGCTTTCTTGCCGATACCGTAAAGGATAATAAAGCGAAGCCGTGTTATCTTACGGACGGTGACGGAAACTATATTGATTTTTCGTATATGCCCCTGACTCTTTACGATAACAGTGCAAGGGTGAATTTCACCGATACGCTTTCGGCTATTCCCGATATTTTCTATTTCGAAAGAGAAAGACAGCAAAGAGCCCGCTCGAAAGCAGAGGATTTGTTCAGAACCGTGGCAAATCTCATTGAAAGAACATCAAAAAAGATATGTGTTCAGAGAGAAGAGCTTTGCGAAACTGACGAAATGGAGACAAAAAGAATATACGCAGAGCTTATAAACGCAAATCTTTATGCTCTGACAAAGGGGTATACTGTTTATGAGGTGGCAAACTACTACGATGATTATAATGTCGTAAAAATTCCCGTTGAGCCTCATCTTTCTCCCTCTGCCAATTCACAGAAATACTATAAGGAATACCGCAAGGCACAGACGGCAAAGAAAATGCTGACGGAGCTTATTGAAAAGGGAACTGCAGATCTTCAGTATCTTCTCAGTGTTCAGGATGAGCTGTCCCGTGCCGAAACGGAAAGAGAGCTTGCGGAAATCAGAGCAGAGCTTTCGCAGGCCGGCTTCCTTAAAAGTAAAACAGGTACAAAAAACAAGAAAAATGCTCCGCTTCCGTTCCTTGAATTTGAGGCTCCCGACGGATTTCGGGTATATGTGGGCAGAAACAATCTGCAGAATGATAATCTGTCCTTTAAGAAGGCATCAAAGAATGACATCTGGTTCCACGCTCAGAAGGCTCCGGGCTCACATGTCATTTTGTCCCTTGACGGAAAAGAGCCCACACCTGCTGCTATGGAATTTGCGGCACGAACAGCGGCATTTTATTCGTCCGTTAAGGACAGAGGTATGGTTGAGGTGGACTATACCAAGGTAAAAAATCTGAAAAAACCTCCGGCATCAAATCCGGGTTTTGTAATATATCATATCTATAATACTATTTACGTAAAAGCAACCAATCCCATAAATGAAAAGAATTGAAAGTGAGGAAAATATTATGGCAAAGTATTCAATCGGTGTGGATTACGGCACACTTTCAGGCAGAGCTCTTATTGTAAACAATGAAACAGGTGAAGAGCTTTCATCTGCGGTCTTCGAATATCCCCATTCCGTTATGTCGGAATGTCTTCCTTCGGGAAAAAAGCTTGGCTTTGACTGGGCTTTACAGCATCCTCAGGACTATCTTGATGTGCTTTATAACACAATTCCCGCAGTGCTTAAGGAAAGCGGTGTATCAAAGGATGATGTCACAGGTATCGGTCTTGATTTTACCGCCTGTACAATTCTTCCCGCAAAGAAGGACGGCACACCTCTTTGCTTCCTTGATGAATATAAGGATGAACCTCACGCCTATGTAAAGCTGTGGAAGCACCATGCTGCACAGCATCTTGCAAATAAGCTCAATGAAATTGCAGAAGAAAGAAATGAGCCCTGGCTTAAAAACTACGGCGGAAAGATTTCTTCTGAATGGGCAATTCCGAAAATCTGGCAGGTGCTTGACGAGGCTCCCGAAATCTATGCTGCGGCTGATACCTTTATTGAGGCTGCAGACTGGGTTGTATGGCAGCTTTGCGGCAAGGAAAACAGAAATTCCTGCTGTGCAGGCTATAAAGAAATGTGGAACAAGAAAACAGGCTATCCCTCCAAGGATTTCTTTAAGGCACTTGATGAGAGACTTGAAAATGTGATTGAGGATAAGCTTTCAACGGATATTTCCCCCATGGGCTCAAAAGCGGGTGAACTCACTGAGGCTATGGCAGAAAAGCTCGGTCTTAATGCAGGCACAGCCATTGCCACCGCAATTATTGATGCTCATGTTTTCGTTCCCGCCGCAGGTATTGCCGAAGCCGGAAAAATGCTCGCCATTATGGGTACATCCACCTGTCATATGCTTTTAGGTAACGAGGAAAAGCAGGTCAAGGGAATGTGCGGTGTTGTTGAAGACGGCATTCTTCCCGGATTTTTCGGATATGAAGCAGGCCAGAGCTGTGTCGGTGACCATTTCCAGTGGTTTATTGAAAACTGTCTTCCCGCTTCTTATTATGAGGAAGCAAAGGCTAAGGGAATGAATATACATAAATATCTTCGCGAAAAGGCTGAAAAGTATAAGCCCGGAGAAAGCGGTCTTGTTGCTCTTGACTGGTGGAACGGTAACCGCTCCTGTCTTGTTGACGTTGACCTTACGGGTATGATTCTCGGTATGACACTTCTTACAAAGCCCGAGGAAATTTACCGTGCTCTTATTGAAGCAACCGCATACGGCACAAGAATGATTATTGAAACCTTCCGTGAATACGGCGTTGAGGTAAACGAATTCTATGCCGCAGGCGGCATTGCAAAGAAGGATCCCATGACAATGCAGATATATTCCGATATTCTTAATCTTCCCATTAAGATTGCAGGCTCCGATCAGGGCGGTGCTCTCGGCTCCGCTATTTTCGGCTCTGTTGCCGCAGGAAAGGCAAACGGCGGTTATGACGATGTGTTTGCCGCCGCTTCAAAGCTGGGTAAGGTTCTTGACACAAAATATGAGCCCAATCCCGAGGCTGTCAAGGTTTACGATAAGCTTTATGCAGAATATAAAATTCTTCACGACTATTTCGGCAGAGGTGCAAACGATGTCATGAAACGCCTCAAGGAAATTAAGAAATCAGTATAAAAGGGGAGCAAGGTAATGAAAAATTACAAATTTTATTTTCTTATCGGTTCACAGCACCTTTACGGTGATGAAACACTTAAAGAGGTAGATGCACACGCAAAAATTATGGCAGACGGCTTCAATGCCGATCCTGTAATTCCCTGTACAGTTGAAGTCCTTCCCTGTGTTACCACATCAAAGGCTATTGAAAATGCAGTAATAAAAGCAAACAACGATCCCATGTGTGCAGGTATCATCACATGGATGCACACCTTCTCTCCATCAAAAATGTGGATTTCGGGCATTTCCAAAATGATGAAGCCCTATCTTCACCTCAATACACAGTTTAACCGTGACATCCCTTGGGACACTATTGATATGGACTTTATGAACCTTAATCAGAGTGCCCACGGCGACCGTGAGCACGGCTACATCGGCACCCGTATGGGCGTAAAGAGAAAGGTTATTGCAGGTCATTGGGAAAATGCGGATTTTAGACTTGAAATTGCTTCATGGATGCGTGCGGCTGTGGGTGTTTTTGAAAGCAGAAGAACAAGAGTTCTGCGTATAAGTGATAATATGAGAAGCGTTGCCGTAACCGACGGTGATAAGGTTGAGGCTCAGATGAAGCTTGGCTGGGAAATCGAGCACTATGGTGTCGGTGACATAATCAGCGAGGTTGAAAGGGTAACGGATGCCGAAATTGATGCTCTTATGAAGGAGTATGAAGAAAAGTATGTTATCGCAACCGATAATATTGAAGCTGTACGCTATCAGGCAAGAGAAGAAATTGCAATAAAGAAGTTTATGGATGAAAGAGGCTTTACAGCCTTCCATACAAATTTTGAGGATTTGCAGGGACTTCGTCAGCTTCCCGGTCTTGCTTCGCAGGACCTTATGGCTAAGGGCTACGGCTTCGGTGCAGAGGGTGACTGGAAGGTTGCCGCAATGACAAGAATAATGAAGGCTATGACCTCTGACATGACAGGCGGTACAGCCTTTATGGAGGACTATACCTATCATTTTGAGCCCGGAAATGAAATGATTATGGGTGCTCATATGCTTGAAGTATGTCCCACAATAGCCGAAACAAAGCCTGAAATCAAGGTATTTCCCCTTGGTATAGGAGGCAGGGAGGATCCCGCCCGTCTTGTATTCAAATCAAGGCCCGGAAATGCCATTGTTGTTTCGCTTGTTGATATGGGTGACGGACTTCGTATGATAGTTAATGACGTAGAGTGTGTCCGTCAGGAGAATGACACTCCGAATCTTCCTGTTTCCGCAGTTTTATGGAAGCCTATGCCCAATCTTAAGACCTCTGCAGAGGCATGGATTTATGCGGGGGCCGCTCACCATTCCGTTTTAAGCTATGATGTGACCGCAGAAATGATGCGTGATTTTGCAAATATGCTTGATATTGAATTTGTTTACATAAATAAGGATACCGAAATCAATTCTTTCGTAAAAGAGCTTGAACTCGGTTCACTTCTGAGAAAGCTGAAATAAATATGTATAAGGATATAAAACAAAAGGCTTATGAAGCCAATATGATGCTTTATAAATTAGGTATTGCTCCTTTTACATGGGGAAATGCCTCTGAATGCGACAGAGAAAAGAAGGTTTTTGCAATAAAGCCCTCCGGTGTGGAATATGAACAGCTTTCACCCGATATGATGGTTATTGTAGATTTTGACGGTAATAAGGTGGAGGGGGATTATAACCCCTCCTCCGATACAGCCACACACGCCGTTCTTTACAGTGCTTTTTCTGAAATCGGCGGTGTCGTTCATTCTCATTCAATAAATGCAGTGGCTTTCGCACAGGCGGGAAGCCCCATCACTGCGCTGGGCACAACCCACGCGGATTTCTGCTTCGGTGATGTACCCTGTGCAAGAGAGCTTACAAGTGAAGAGGTCAACGGTGAATATGAAAAAAGCACAGGCGATGTAATTGTCGCCCATTTCAGAGATAACAACATTGATGAAAATGCCGTTCCCGCAGTGCTTGTTCGTTCACACGGCCCGTTTACCTGGGGAAAATCCGCAAAGGATGCCGCAAAAAATGCAGGTACACTTGAAATAGTTGCAGAAATGGCACTTAAAACCCTTCGTATAAATAATTCGGTTGAGGAAATTCCCGATTATCTCCTTAACAAGCATTATATGAGAAAGCACGGAAAAAACGCATATTACGGACAGGGAAAATAATATGACAGAATTTACCCATTTACACATACACACTGAATATTCACTTCTTGACGGTGCATGCAGAATAAAGCCCCTTATCAAAAGAGTAAAGGAGCTGGGAATGACAAGCATCGCCATGACCGACCACGGCGTTATGTACGGTGCAGTTGATTTCTATAAGGCCTGTAAAGCCGAAGGAATAAACGGAATTATCGGTTGTGAGGTCTATGTGGCTCAGCGTACCCGTTTTGATAAGGTGCACGGTCTTGATAACGAAAGATACCACCTTGTTCTTCTTGCCGAAAATCAGACAGGCTATCAGAATCTTATAAAAATGGTTTCATCAGCGTGGACAGAGGGATTTTATACAAAGCCCCGTGTGGATAAGGAGCTTCTCGAAAAGTATCACGAGGGGATAATCTGTCTTTCCGCCTGTCTTGCAGGTGAAATTCCGCAGGCAATTCTCAAGGGCGATTATGAAAAGGCAAGGGAAACGGCTTTGTGGTATCAGAATGTTTTCGGGAAAGACAATTATTTCCTTGAAATTCAGGATCACGGAATTAAGGAGCAGCAGCTTTCCAATCCGAAAATCATTCAGCTTGCAAGAGAGCTTGACATTCCTCTTGTTGCCACAAACGACGCCCATTACATAACAAAAGAGGATGCCGAAATACAGAAAATCCTTGTTTGTATAGCCACAAAGCATACCATTGAGGAAGACACGGGTATGGGCTTTGAAACAGAGGAGTTCTATGTAAAATCGGGTGACGAAATGGCGGCTCTTTTCCCCGATGTTCCCGAAGCCATTTCCAATACGAATAAAATTGCCGAGCGTTGCCACGTAGGCTTCGAATTCGGTAATACAAAGCTTCCCATATTTGAGGTTCCCGATAACCGCGACCACTTTGAGTATTTCTCTGACCTTTGTTATAAGGGTATGGTCAGATGCTACGGTGAAAACTATCCTCAGGAATATATGGACAGACTCAACTATGAGCTGGGTGTCATAAATCAGATGGGCTTTATCGACTATTTCCTCATAGTGTGGGACTATATCAACTATGCAAAGAGTATCGGTATTCCCGTAGGTCCCGGTCGAGGCTCGGGTGCAGGCAGTATTGCCGCATACACCTGCGGTATCACAGATATTGATCCTATGAGATATTCGCTCCTTTTTGAGCGTTTTCTCAACCCCGAGAGAGTAAGTATGCCCGACTTCGATATTGACTTCTGTTATGAAAGAAGACAGGAGGTTATCGACTATGTTGTAAGACGCTACGGTGCAGACCATGTTTCTCAGATTGCCACATTCGGTACCCTTGCCGCAAGGGGAGCAGTCCGTGATGTCGGTAAGGTTCTCGGTATGAGTGTTGCGGAATGCTCCGCCATTCAGAAGGAAATTCCTCAGGAGCTGGGAATGACCATTGAGAAGGCTTTACAGTCCAATCAGGAGCTTAAAAAGATGTACGACAGTAACGCTCTTGTTAAAAAGGTTATTGATACATCTATTAAAATTGAAGGTATGCCCAGAAATACGGGTATGCACGCGGCGGGTGTTGTTATCTGTGATAAGCCCGTTGACGAATATGTTCCGCTTTTCAAAAGCGGTGACTCAGTTGTCACACAGTACTATAAGGGATGGGTTGAGGCTCTCGGACTTCTCAAAATGGACTTCCTCGGTCTGCGTACCCTCACAGTTATTGACGACGCAGTCAAAATGATTCACAAAAAGGATCCCGACCTTGACATAATGAAAATTGATGTTGATGATCAGGGAGTATATAAAATGCTTGGCGAGGGCGGAACCTTCGGTGTGTTCCAGTGCGAATCCGGCGGCATACGTTCTCTTATGATCAATATGCAGCCCCACAACCTTGAAGATATTATCGCTGTTATAGCTCTTTACCGTCCGGGCCCTATGGACTTTATTCCCGCATATCTTGCCAACCGTCAGGATCCCGAGAATATCAAATATCATACACCGGAGCTTAAGCCCATTCTTGATGTTACATATGGTACTATTGTTTATCAGGAACAGGTTATGCAGATTTTCCGTGAGCTTGCAGGTTATTCTCTCGGTGCTGCTGACATGGTGCGCCGTGCAGTTGCAAAAAAGCAGGCGGACGTTCTTGAGCAACAGAGAAAATTCTTCCTTTACGGCTCCGACGGAACAGACGGCGGCTCAAAGTGTGACGGATGTATAAAAAGAGGTATCAGTGCCGATGCGGCAAATGCAATATTTGACGATATGGCATCATTTGCCTCCTATGCCTTCAACAAATCCCACTCTGCCGCATATGCTTATGTTACATATCAGACCGCTTGGCTTCGTTGCTATTATCCGCAGGAATTTATGGCGGCTATGCTCACATCGGTTCTTGATAACACCGACAAGGTCGTAGGCTATATAACCGAATGTCAGACAAATCTCGGCTTCAAGGTTCTACCCCCCAGTGTTAATGAATCTGATGAAAAATTCTCTGTTGTGGGTGATAATGTACGCTTCGGTCTTCTTGCCATAAAAAATCTCGGAAGCGGTGTAATTAAGGAAATTATCCGCGAAAGAGAAGAAAACGGTCCCTTTGAAAGCTTCTATTCCTTCTGTAAACGCTGTTACGGTAAGGAATTGAACCGCAGAGCACTTGAAAATCTCATAAAGAGCGGTGCTGTTGACTGCTTCGGTCTCAACCGTAATCAGATGTTCCTTATGATTGACGATATCCTTTGTGCACTTGAAAGTGACAAAAAAGGGAAAATTGAAGGACAGATAGGACTGTTTGATCTGGGCTCATCACTTGCAAAGGCTGTTGAGCCCACACCACCCGATGTCAAGGAGTTCCCCGAAAAACAGAGGCTTCAGATGGAAAAGGAAACAACGGGACTTTATATGTCGGGCCATCCTATGACGGAATATGTTAGACTCTCTAAAAATCTCGGCAGTGCCAAAACCTCCGAAATTATAGAATCCTCTCTCACTGAGCCCGATTCTCCCTATAAGGACGGTCAGAAGGTAAGACTTCTGGGTATTCTTGCAACCGTCAGAAAGAAAATCACAAAAAACGATACCACTATGGCATTTCTGACCATAGAGGATGTTTACGGCGGTATAGAGGTTCTTGTTTTCCCCAAGAAGTTTGATCTTTACGGACAGTATTTTATTGAGGATGAAATCGTCCTTCTGACTGGCAAGGTTTCTCTTCGTGACGATGAAATACCAAAGCTTCTGTGTGAAGAGGTTGTTCCGCTCAGTGAAATTCCCGACGATGAGGCACTTCTTGAAAAATATAAGCTTCCCGATATGGATTATAAAATAAGACAGAGTGCATACACACAATATCAGGAAAATAAAAAAGCTCCTGAGGTTTCCGAACAGCCCTCGGCTTCGCAGTCACCCTCCAAGCCGAGAAAAACGGGACTGTTTCTTCGTATTGCAAGTGCATCCTCCGATGCCGGCTTCAAAGCTAAAAAAATGTGTTCTGTTTTTGAGGGAAATATACCTGTAGTGCTGTATTATAATGACACTGCAAAATATGATTTCAATACAGGTATTACTACAGACAACAGTCCCGAGCTTATAAGTGCTCTCAAAAAGCTTCTCGGAGCAGAAAATGTCGTTCTGAAGGTATAAAAGTAATTATACGGTATAAAAAGCAAATAAAGGTTGACTTTATACCCATAAAAAGATATTATAGAATTCCAAATTAATAATAAACTCTCAGGAGGAAGATAAAATGAAAACAATTGCAGTATTGACAAGCGGCGGCGACGCTCCCGGAATGAACGCTGCCATCAGAGCAGTTGTAAGAACAGGCTGCGAAAACGGTGCGAGAGTTCTCGGCATCAGACGCGGTTATGCAGGTCTTATGGAAGGCGATATGTACGAAATGAATTTAAGAAGCGTTTCCGATATTATCCACAGAGGCGGAACTATGCTTCATTCAGCAAGAAGCAAGGAGTTCTGCACCGAAGAGGGTATGCAGAAGGCTATCAGCATCTGTAAGGATAACGGAATTGAGGGCATCGTTGTTATCGGCGGCGACGGCTCCTTCAAGGGTGCAAGAGACCTTTCCGTAAGAGGCATTAAATGTGTAGGTGTTCCCGGCACCATTGATAACGATATTGCCTGCTGTGACTACACAATCGGTTATGATACCTGTCTTAACACCATTATGGATATGGTAGACAGAATAAGAGACACAAGTGAATCCCACGACCGTTGCACAGTTGTTGAGGTAATGGGCAGACGTGCAGGCTTCCTTGCACTTAATGCAGGTATTGCCGTAGGTGCCACTGCTATTCTTATTCCCGAAATGGAATTTGATATTGAAAAGGACATTCTTGAGAGAATGAGAAGAACTCAGAAGACAGGCAAGCGTCATTTCATTATCGTTGTTGCTGAGGGTGTAAACGACAAGCTTGAAGCACAGGGCATCAACGGTGTTTCCGCACTTGCAAAGTATATTGAACATAACCTCGGAGTTGAAGCAAGAGCAACTGTTCTCGGTCACGTTCAGAGAGGCGGCTCACCTTCTGTAAAGGACAGAGTTGCAGGCAGTCAGATGGGTAACTATGCAGCACATCTTCTTCTTGACGGCATCGGCAACCGTGTTGTTGCAATGCAGAAGGAGCAGATTGTCGACTATGATATTGTTGAAGCTCTCAATATGAAGAAATCCATTGACCTCGGTCTTTATGACACAGCAATGGAAATCGGTATCTGATTATAATTTATGCGCCGTGATTTTTTCATGGCGCTGTTTTTGAATATTATGAAAATATATTATCCTTTATATTATAACGATTTTTCCTGTATTGCAGGCGACTGTCCCGACAGCTGCTGTAAGGCGTGGGAGATTGTAATTGATGAAGAAACCTTGGGTGAATATAAAAAGCTCACAGGTGAGCTCGGTGAAAGAATAAGAAGCAGTCTTATTCAGGATGAGGAGGGGGCTTGGTGTTTTTCTCTTGTTGACGGCAGATGTCCCTTCCTGAATGAAAAAGGTCTTTGCGATATTCATATTTCTCTCGGTGAAGAAATGACAAGCAGAATTTGCCGTGAGCATCCGAGATTTATTGAAGAATATGACGGCTTTACCGAAATTTCTCTTTCACTGTCCTGTCCTGCGGCGGTGGGGCTTATTCTGAACAACAAAAGCATTAATAATCCTTATCCGTCAGTTAAATATAACGGTGAAGATGAAATTCTTGAGCTTCTTGTGAAATCACGAGAAAAGCTTCTGAATGCCGATTTTGATTTCAGTCTGATGAAAAGCTTTATTTTAGATGAAGCGGCTGATGTGCAGGTGAAGCTTGATATGACATATATTCAACAGCATCCTTTTTTTACTGTTGATTTCATAAATGATTATCTTGATATGCTTCTCAACGGCTGTGATATTCTCAACAACGGCTGGGAGGATATGCTTCAGAACACAATCGACAGTGATATTAGCATAGATGATGTAAAAGAATATTTTATCTGTCACAATGATGCTCTGGTAATGCTGTGCAAATATTTTATATACAGATACTATCTCAAGGCTATAAATGATATGGATTTATATTCAAGAGCTTTGTTTGTTGTTATGTCTTGTGTAATTATCTGCTGTATTGCTTTGGCAAATTCAATGACCTTTGAAGAAACGGCAAGATTGTATTCAAAGGAAATTGAGCATAATCTTGATAATATTGATGCTGTTCTTGATTATTTTTATGAGTTATGAGGAATGAAAAATGTCTGATATTATGAATATTATTGAAGAATTCAAAAAGCCCTGTCCCTGCGGCAGAGCTCACGGAACCTCAATAAAGGATATAAGAATAGGCTCGGGACTTGTAAATGAGGTGGGAAAAATCCTTCGGGAAAACCGTTTTCCCGAAAAGCTTCTTCTTGTTGCGGATAAAAACACTCTTGAAGCCGCAAAGGGAATAGAGCAGTCACTTACGGGCTTTTGTGTTCAGAAGAAGATATATGACAATATAAGAGTTGCCGATATGAAGCACGTTGAAGAGCTTGAAGAGCTTTTATGTGACAGAAATATCGGAGTTCTTTCTGTGGGGACGGGCTCAGTCAATGATCCCTGCAGACTTGCCTGTGCAAAAACCGACAGACCTCTTTGTATATTTGCAACCGCTCCTTCAATGGACGGCTTTGCATCGGATTCGTCTCCCATCGTAAAGGACGGTTTTAAGTCCTCATATGCCGCAAAAAGTCCCGAGGTCATAATCGGTGATACGAAAATCCTCGCCTCTGCCCCCTCATATCTCAAATCCTCGGGTTTTGGTGATATGATTGCAAAATATGTGGGACTCATTGATTGGAAAATATCAGCACTTCTTACAGGAGAATATTACTGTGAAAGAGTTGCCGCATTAACAAAAAAAGCAGTTGATACCCTTATGGGAATGTCACATCTTGTTACGGTCAATGATGAAGAAACTGCGGGGAAAATATTTGAAAGTCTCCTTATGACAGGAATTGCAATGAGCTTTACAAAGAATTCCCGTCCCGCAAGCGGAAGTGAGCATATAATTGCCCACCTCATAGAATGTCTGCAACTGCCTGAGGGAATGATCCCCAATTATCACGGTGAGGATGTGGGTGTTTGCACTCTCGAAATGCTGAAATTCTATAATGAACTGGCTGAAAATGAGAGTGCCGCAGGTGTATATGAAAATGTAGACTGGGATAAGGTATTTGAGGTCTACGGCGATATGGCAGAGGATGTAAAGAAGCGTAATTTCCCCGAAAATATCGTAGACAGCGTAAATCCTGAGAAAATAGGGGAGTGCTGGAACGAAATAAGAAGCATAATTTACAGTGTCCCGTCCTATGATGAATGTAAATCTGCAATGATGAAGGCAGGATGTAAAATAACCGTCAGCGACATAGAGAAGGAACAGGAATATTTTGACCTGTGCGTGAAGTATTCCCCCTATATGCGAAAACGCTTAACGCTGTTGCGGCTTCGCGATATGATTAAAGTATAATAAGCGTATCATTACAGAAAAAAACTCCGTTGCCGATTGCTCGGTAAACGGAGTTTTATCAAGTTAAGGATAATCAGGGGACGGTTAGGTTTTCACACTAACCGTCCCCTGTCTTTCCGCTATGGGAGGGTGATTGATAAGATTTTTGATATTGCTCCCAAAACATAAGCAAAAACAAAAAACCAAAACAAGAAAGCGAAAATCTTCTTCTTTTTTTCAGAAAAGCTTTTATCTCTTTTTAATAAGTATAACAATACTAAAATAGGTGTTGATAATACTGCAACACCGATAGCATCAATAGCAATATTACTATGATTGTATGGTTTTATATATGGCAAAAAAAGAAACTCAAACAACAGTATAAATATTAATACTTTGTATTTGATAGACATTACAACCACCCATTTTCTTTGCAAACAGCAGCATTATATTCAAATATGCCAATTAATCTTTCATTCCAATCAGCTAAGTGTAGCTTACCTTGGCATTAAAGTTTCCGCCGTCTGTTGTCTTTTCCTTAATGGCGGTAATGTTGCCCACACGGTCGTAGGTGTACTGATAGCCTCTGTCACCTAAGTTTTCCGTCTTAATCTGATTTGTGGTTTTGCCTGAATAGTTCGCTGAGTTAAAGTACTCAAAGCTTCTTGCAAAGGTTGATGAGGTCAGTTTAAGACTTGTTGATGCAAGTCTTCCCAATGCATCGTATGTATAGGTCTCTTGAGTATTCGAAGTGTAATAGCTCTTTGTGGGGCGGTTTACACTGTCGTAAG
>JAZNRX010000199.1:0-11729 GCA_045590915.1 Acutalibacteraceae bacterium
AGGTTCCGTCCATATCAACAATAAAGCACTTGATATCCTCAAGACACTCCATACAGCTCATATAATCACCATCCGAAATCACAAAATATTTCCGTTACATATCATATTATAATAAAAAACAGGAAATTGCAATAGATAAATTGATTCAAAAAGCACGGTGACCGCAGTCTTTCCCGCGGAAGACACAAATCAAAAATGTATTGCGAATTCGTCTTTTAACGAAATTTCAATTTTCCTCTTGTATTTTTTTTTGAAATGTTTATAATAGTTATATTGGTTAAGTTTTGATCAGAATTATCGGAGGTGTTTTCATGAGCGGAAATACAGTACAAATCAACATAAGCGATATGGATAAGGACAACGTTAAGAAGGATATGCTCCTCGATTCCTTGGATCTTGTTTATAAAGCACTTGAAGAAAAGGGATATGATCCCATAAATCAGCTTGTTGAATATGTTCTGTCTGATGATCCCACATATATAACATCTTACAACGGTGCAAGAAAAGAAATCAATTCAATCAAGAAATTTGATTTACTTCACATTATTTTCAGTGAATTTTTCAAAAATAAATAATTTAAGAAAGGAGCTCTGTTATGGAAAAGAAAGAGTTTCTCACCTATAAAGGTTATCCTCTTGTAAGAAGCGGAAGAATTATCCACTTCGGAAACAGCTATGATCCCTTTATAATTATGATTCAGATAGCATCCTTCCGCAAGGTCGGCGATGTTGAAATTGCAGATAAGGTTATTGTTCAGCTTCTCAGCACAGATCCCACAATTCCCCCCAATGAAATGATTGTAAAAAGAAGTGAAAAGAAAGGCTTATGGGATGCCATTGAGCTTGCATCTATCTGGCTTGAAAATGCAAACAAAAAGCAGTAACAAATGAAACATACCTCTTTTGCGAGACTTCTCATAAAGGAAGTCTCGCAATTTTATTACCTAATTTCATTTTCTTTATACGAATTTTTACAGCACTTTATAATTGACACATTTAAATATAAATGTTAATATAAATAAGCAAAAACGAAGGTGAGAAGGGATAATTTTGAGAAAAATAGGAATAAATATTTCTTCCGACATAAGCTTCGGTGTCTGTAATTTTATAGATTGCATCGCCGAGACCGGCTTTGACTGTATATTTACCTGCGGAAATGACGACAAATTCATATCCTATGTGAGCGGTCTTTGCTATCAGAAAAATCTTACCTACGAAACTCTTCACGCCCCCTTTGACGGCATAAACGACCTATGGGACGAGGATAAAGGACGGGCTCTGACAGACAGGCTTATTCATTCGGTTGAGCTTGCTCACGAAAACGGCATAGGCATTGTTATATCTCACCTGAGCTCAAAGGAAAACTGCCCTCCCGTAACAGATGCGGGACTTCGTTATTTTGATGAGCTTGTAAATTTTGCCGCAAAAAAGAACATTGTTATTGCAGTTGAAAATCAGCGAAAGCTTGGGAACATAGCAACAATCCTTGAGCTTTACGGCAAGGACTCAAATGTTGCTTTCTGTTGGGATGTGGGACACGAAAAGTGCTTCGCACACGGCAGAGAATATATGCCTCTGTTCGGTGACCGTTGCATAACAACACATATTCACGACAACAATCTGATATACAATGTTGACGAGCATCTCATTCCCTTTGACGGCAGTATTGATTACAGAAGGACGGCAGAGCTTCTGAAGGAATATAACTATCAGGGAACACTTATGCTTGAGCTTGATTTACCGGGCAGCAGAACCGACAAATACAAAGAGCTGTCAGTGGAACAATTCGTACACAAAGCATATGCAGCCATAAACAGACTGCGTATAATTTCAGAATAAAAGAGGTATTCATATGATCGAACTGAGAAAAAAAGAAGACTGTGCATTTGATATGATTGCACTGGGTGAGGTTATGCTCCGACTTGATCCCGGCGACACAAGAATAAGAACAACACGCTCCTTCAGAGCATGGGAAGGCGGCGGAGAATATAATGTTGCAAGAGGTCTTCGCCGTTGCTTCGGATTTAAAACCGCCGTTGTTACCGCATTTGCAGACAATGATGTGGGAAGACTTATTGAGGATTTCATTCTTCAGGGCGGCGTTGACACATCATTTATAAAATGGGTTCCCTATGACGGCATCGGAAGAAGTGTCAGAAACGGACTCAATTTCACTGAAAGAGGCTTTGGCATCAGAGGTGCAAACGGTGTTTCAGACAGAGGAAATACTGCAATTTCTCAGTTAAAGCCCGGCGACATTGACTGGGATTACATTTTCGGAACACTGGGTGTCAGATGGCTTCATACAGGCGGTATTTTTGCGGCTCTCTCCGAAAGCACAGCAGAGGTTGTTATTGAAGCTGTAAAGGCCGCAAAAAAATACGGCACTGTTGTTTCCTATGACCTTAACTACCGTCCGTCTCTCTGGAAAACAATCGGAGGAAAGGAAAAGGCACAGGAGGTTAATAAGGCTATTGCTCCCTATGTTGATGTTATGATAGGCAACGAAGAGGATTTTACAGCCTGTCTCGGCTTTGAAATTGAAGGAAACGATGAAAACCTCAAGGAGCTGAACATCGACGGATATAAGAAAATGCTTGGTGAGGTTACAAAGGTTTACCCCAACTTCAAGGTAATCGCAACAACACTCCGTACAGTACGTTCTGCTTCAATCAACGACTGGAGTGCTATGGTATATTCAAACGGCGAGGTTTATAAGGGCATGGAGCTTCCCGCTCTTGAAATATATGACAGAGTCGGCGGCGGTGACTCCTTTGCGTCGGGACTTATTTACGGCCTTATGACCTATGACGATGCAAAAATTGCAGTAAATTACGGTATTGCACACGGTGCTCTTGCTATGACAACTCCCGGCGACACATCAACTGCAGTTCTTAAAGAGGTTGAAAACATCGTAAAGGGCGGCAGTGCCAGAGTTAACAGATAAGGAGAAAAGCATATGAAAATGACATTCAGATGGTACGGTCCCAATGACAGCATCTCCCTTGAGAAAATCAAGCAGATTCCCGGTATGACAGGTGTTGTAACTGCAGTTTATGACACACCCGTGGGAAATGTGTGGAGCCGTGAAACAATAGCATCACTAAAAAAGATGTGCGATGAAGCAGGTCTTGAAATGGAGGTTATTGAGTCCGTTCCCGTACACGAGGATATTAAGCTTGGCAGAGGAAACCGTGACACTTATATTGAGAATTACTGTGAGAATATAAGAAGACTGGCAGAAGTCGGCGTTAAGTGTATCTGCTATAACTTTATGCCTGTTTTCGACTGGCTGAGAACAAATCTTAAAACGCAGGCTGAGGACGGCTCAAATTCACTTTCCTACAATCACGAAGAAATTATGAGTCTTGATCCGAAAAATCTTTCACTTCCCGGCTGGGATGAAAGCTACACATCGGATGAGCTGAATGCACTTCTGGACAGCTATAAGGATATGTCCCACGAACAGCTTTTTGACAATCTTGTCTATTTTCTTAAAAAGATTATCCCCGTCTGCAACGAGGTGGGAATGAATATGGCTATTCATCCCGATGATCCGCCGTGGGATGTTTTCGGTCTTCCCCGAATTATTTCCTGCAAGGAAGATTATGAAAGACTTTTCACTGCAGTTCCCGATGATACAAACGGAATTACCTTCTGCACGGGCTCTCTCGGTGCAGGCAGAAATAATGACCTTATTGAAATGGCTTATGAGTATTCAAAGAGAAACAAAATCCATTTCGCACATATAAGAAACATAGCATATTCCAACGAGCTTGATTTCAGAGAAACCGCTCATCTTACGGAAGCAGGAAGCCTTGATATATACGGTATCGTGAAAGCACTTGTTGAAGGCGGCTTTACAGAATATGTACGCCCCGACCACGGAAGAAACATCTGGGGTGAACAAGGCAAACCCGGCTACGGACTTTTTGACAGAGCGCTCGGAGCTTGTTACATAAACGGACTTTTTGAAGCTATTGAAAAAGGAGCAAAATAATATGAAACTTCCATTTAACGTTGATTTATCAGACAAGGTTGTTGCCCTGACGGGTGCCGGCGGTGCAATTATCAGCCAGTTTGCAGAAGCTATGGCTCTTTGCGGGGCAAAGGTAGCCCTTCTTGACATAAATTACGAAGCCGCAAAGGCAGTTGCGGACAGAATAGGAGAAAATGCACTTGCCATTGAAACAAATGCACTTTCAAAGGAGTCAATAAAAGCCGCAAAGGCTCTTATCAATGAGAAATTCGGCAAGGTAAATTTCCTTGTCAACGGTGCAGGCGGAAACAACCCCAAAGCTACAACAGATAATGAATATATGACTCCCGACATCAGTGAAGATGTAAAAACATTCTTTGACCTTGATGAAGCAGGGCTTAAATTCGTTTTTGACCTCAATATTACCTCCGCATTCCTTACAACACAGGTTTTTGCCGAGGATATGCTTGAAACAGGCGGTAACATCATTAACATTTCCTCTATGAATGCTTACCATCCCCTCACAAAAATTCCCGCATACTCAGCCGCAAAGGCAGGTATTTCCAACTTCACGGAATGGCTTGCAGTTCATTTCGCCCCTATGGGAATACGCTGTAACGCCATTGCTCCCGGCTTCTTTGTAGGAAATCAGAACAGAGCTCTCCTTTTCGATAAGGACGGAAACCCCACTCCCCGTTCACACAAAATCCTTTCAGGCACTCCCATGGGCAGATTCGGTGATGTCAGCGAGCTTGTAGGCTCACTTTTATTCCTTGCTGATGACGGTGCAAGCGGATTTATCACAGGTGTAGTAATTCCCGTTGACGGCGGTTTCAACGCATACAGCGGTGTATAAGAGGTGCATTATGACAACAAATGAGTTTATCAGTCAGTATAAGGTAGTACCCGTTGTGGTATTCAATTCCGTAGAAGAAGTACGTCCGAAGCTTTCCGCAATGGTCAAGGGTGGTCTTCCTATTGCAGAAATCACCTACAGAACCGCATGTGCGGGTGAGGCTATTAAAATTGCTGTTGAAGAATTCCCCGAAATGCTTGTAGGTGCAGGTACGGTTATTAACAAGACACAGTGCGAGGAAGCAATAGCCCTCGGTGCAAAGTTTATTGTATCCCCCGGCTTTTCCGAAGAGGTTGCTGTAATCTGTAACGAAAAGAACATCCCCTACCTCGGCGGTTGTGTTACTCCCACAGAGGTTATGACTGCTATTTCATACGGATGTAAAACAATTAAATTCTTCCCCTGCTCAAATTACGGCGGACTTTCCACAATGAAGGCTCTTGCCGCAGCATTCCCGCAGGTAAACTTCCTTCCCACAGGCGGAATTTCAGACGAAAATCTTGCAGAATATCTTAAATGGGAAAAGATTTTTGCTGTAGGCGGAAGCTGGATGATGAAGGGAACACCCGATGAAATTGCAGAAAAGTGCAAAGCCGCAGTTGAAATTGCAAAAAACGCATAAAAGAATACCGCAGATTAGGCGTTGTGTTCTTGCGAACACAACGCCGGTTTTATTCTGAGCGAAGCGAATAACAAGGTTCTGCCGTAGGCAAGTTCTTATTCATCATATAGCGAGTTTTATTGCTTCGCAGTGATATTATGCTTCGCAGAGTGTTATTCGCTTTGCAAGTTTTTTCAGGCAAATAAAATAACACTGAAGCCGCAAGGCTTCTATAAAACTATTGTCCGAGCACTAATAACACTCTGCCGTCGGGCAGAATAACACTAAAAGAGCACACTTACTCACCGAAATAAACCGGTTGAAGTGTGCTCTTTAAATTTTAAATACTTAATGATAAAAAATATGCTGTATTTTTCAGAAAAACATCTTTTTAGGATGTTCTGTCATTTGCGGCAAATTCTATTTATCGGGCTTAGTTGGCTGCGGTTGCTCTTGTCATTGTGATTGTTGTACCGTCTGCCTTGGTGAGAGTCAATGTATCACCCTTAAGCTCGAAGGTATAGGAAATTCCTTCCCTGCCTATATTCTTTTCAATCGTAATGTTGTTTTCATAAACAGACCATCTCATTTCAAGAGGAATAAGGTCACCTGTAAGCTCACCGGGGGCTGTACCTGTTCCGTCGGCATTGAACACATATGTTCTTTCGGTTACGATACCGAGAACAGTCTCATTATATGTCCACTTTCCTGCAATTTTTTCTTCAACAGGTGTTCCGCAAGCGGAAAATGCACAAACAAGAACAACAAGAATTAATGCAATACTTAATACTTTTTTCATAGGACTTCTCCTTTCTGTCGTAATAAATCTCTTTAATTACATTATATTGAAATCAAGTTAGTAAATCAACATCAATTTTACTGTTTTTTATACTTTTCTGCCTGAAGACAGAACATATATGCATATTTACCGTTAAGTGCCATCAGTTGTTCATGAGAGCCTCTTTCGATAATTTCTCCCTTTTCAAGCATATATATTTCATCAGCCATAACCGTTGTTGAAAGCCTGTGTGAAATAAATATAACGGTTTTGTCGTCTGCCGCCTTAGCCATAGCCTGATTGAGAGAATATTCGGCAACAGGATCCAGATTTGCACTTGGTTCATCAAGTATAGCAAAGGGGCAATTCTTATAAAAGGTTCTTGCTATTGCGATTTTCTGTGCTTCTCCGCCTGAAAGAGAAACACCGTTATCGTCAAATTCACGAAGAAGAATGCTGTCTGTTCCGTCGGGAAGCTCTTTGTCAAAGCCTGATGTCCTGACAGCTTTTTTTACTTTTTCTTCATCAGGAGCGTCATCCATTGAGACATTTTCTCCCAGAGTTGCACCGAAAAGAGAAAAATCCTGAAATACTGCGGCAAAATTCTCGTGATACGCTTTTATATCCCAATCTCTTATATCCTTTCCGTTCACGGTTATTTTTCCTTCTGTCACATCATAAAGACGAAGCAGCAGATTTGTGAGCGTTGTTTTTCCCGCACCGTTATAGCCGACGAGAGCTATTTTTTTATAGGGTGAAATCTCAAGATTAATGTTTTTAAGAACATATTTTTCCGTTCCGGGATATTTAAATGAAACATTTTCAAACTTTACCGTAACAGGAGAAGTGAAAACGGTTTTATCCGTACCGCTGACAATTTTCTCCTTTGCATTCATAAAACGCTTGAATTTTTCAATATAAAGTCCGTTTTCGCGGAATGAAATTGCAAACCAGCTTGTTATAGCAAAAACGCTGTTGCTTATTGCTGCGGCGCCGTTGAAGGTGGCGGCAAAATCACCCATTCCCACAGTTTTAAGAACAATAGCCTTATATCCCATATAAAGAGTAATTCCGAGATATATAAGGAGTGTCATGGGAAGAGATTCCTGACAGAAATATAACTGCCACTGACGGCGAAGATAAGGTGAAATAACATTTATTCTGTCAAAGATATTTTTGTTATATCTTGCTTCAATCATTTTTCCCGCACCGGAAAGGCGAAGCTCCTTTGCATAGTCCTGTAAATAGAAAACACGGCTGAAATAAAGATTTTTTCTGTCAAGAGGTGTCATAGCCTGTGTTCTGTCAACATTGACCTTTGCAATTTTTCTTCCGATAGGTGTCATAATGGCAACACATAAAAAGACAAAAATCAGACAGGCGGGATCAATGGTAACAATAACAGTACCGATTGTCAGCACTCCGATAATATTGGATATTATATCCTGTGCATTGGAAAGAACACTGTTTGCTCTTTCACTCATTGAGGTCATAGCAAGTACAAGGTCATTATAAAATTCGGGGTTATCATATGCCTCATAATCCATTTTTGCCGCTTTTTCATATATTGTTTTATAAAGACTGAAATAAAACTTTTCCTTTTGCTTGGGTAATGATACCTCATAAAATACAGTCACAAAAAGATTGGTTACAACAACAAAGACAACAAAAACCGCAAGGACATAAAATATCCTCTCATAGCCTGTGCCCTCGGTTACAACATCAATTATATATTTGAGAAGAACAACGTTTGAAAGAGTCCACGGAAGATTTGCAAGCACATCAAAAAAGATATATCCGAAAAGCATATAAGGAGTGTGCTTTCCGATGAATTTAAGCATATAGACATAATTACCCAATGCATTTGAGCGTTCTTTTTCTTTTTTATTCTTCATCCTCCGTCACCTCCTGTGAATAGCCTGATGCCTGTAAAGTGAACATCTCGCAATATTCTCCGCCTTTTTCCATAAGGCATTCATGGGTTCCGCGTTCCGTGATTTCGCCCTTGTTGAAAACAAGTATATTATCAGAGCGTGTTGCACTTGAAAGTCGGTGTGAAATATAAATTACTGTCTTCCCCTTTGTCCCCTCTGAAAGCGCATCATACATTTTGCTTTCTGCAACGGGATCAAGAGCTGATGAGGGCTCATCGAGCACCGCAATTTCAAAATCCTTTGCAAAAAGTCGGGAAATCGTTACCTTTTGCGTTTCTCCGCCGGACAGAAGAATTCCTTCTGTGTCAAATTCCTTTGTGAGAATTGAATTCTCTTTTTCAGGGAGTGAATTTATTTTCTCATAAACTCCCGCCATTTTCAGTGCATTAACGGCAATATCCCTGTTTTCTTCCGTCACCTCTTCAGTCAGAACATTTTCCGCAACGGTCATGGCAAAAACACGGTAGTCCTGAAAAACACTGGCAAATTTCTCTCTGTATGAAACAAGATCATACTCTTTTATATTTTTACCGTTATAGAGAATTTCGCCCTCAGAGACATCATAAAGCCGCATAAGAAGCTTTGAAAGGGTTGTTTTGCCGGCACCGTTATGTCCGACTATGGCAACGGTCTGCCCTTTTTCAATCTTAAAGGATAGATTTTTAAGGATATATTCTCCCTCTTCCTTATATCTGAAGGAAACATTTCTGAATTCGAGACTTCTGAATTCCTCGGGAATTTCCGTTCCACTCTGAATTTGCGGCTCATATTCCAGAAATTCTCTCATATTCTGAACCCAAAGACAATGCTTTTGCTGCATTGCAAAATAGTGAGCAAGATGATTGAGCTTATTTCTGCAGGTGGTTATGGCAGAAATAAGAACAGAAAACTCGGAAACGGGAAGATTCTGAGCAACCAAAAGTCTGTAGCACCCGTACACAAAGCCGCCCGTAACAGGAATAATTTCAGCAAAATAGTCTGAAATACATTCTAAAAGTGCTATTCTCCAACCGTACTTTTTTATAACATCAATGTTTTTGGCTATTGCACTGCGGAAACGATTGTCAATAACCCTGAAAATATTGGTGGTTTTTATTTCCTTTGCAAAATCCTTGAGAAGTATTGTTCTTCTGACATAATCCTTCTGTCGCTCAAAGGGAGTCATTTCCTTTTCCTTTTCAAGCTCTATGTTATTCTTAACCGTTCTGAAGCCGAGCACAACAAGCGGACAGGCTATAAACACAACAAGAACGGGATCAACGGAAATGAGATAGCCTACCAGAGAAATAATGCTGATAAATGAGCCTATTGTCCATGCAGAGCCTTCAATTATCCTCTTGAAGCCTCCCTTTTCAACAACCCATGTTGCACGGTTATACTTATCAAAGAAATCGGGATTTTCATAGCATCCCAATTCAACCTGCTGTGCCTTCCTGAATATCAGTGAATTTAAATAGCTTTCGCATTTAATCTCAAATTTTGTCCTGACAGTATAAAATGTTATATATCCGTAAAGGTCAATAAGCAGCTTTCCGATAACAATAGCACTCATCCGTATTGCAAAATCCCTGAAAGTACCGTTTCCCTCAACTATGGACAGTGCCGTCTCAAGAAACATAACATTTATTACAACGGAATAATACACATTTTCCAGTATGTATTCTATATATATAAGTATTACCGCCACGGGTGAACACTTAAAGGCACATCCCAGCATAAAAGCGGTATTTTTCAATATATGTGCCTTTGTTTTTTCCTTCTTTTTTTTCATTTCTGTCTCCTGATATATTTTAATACTGAAATTTTATATTAAAAAAAAAGAAAAGTCAATTAACAAGTCATAAGTGTGAAAAATAAATGCACAAATGAAAGCTCAAAAGCTATTGACAAATCTCTCCTACAAGTGTAGTATAATATTAGATACTACACTTGTAGTAGGTTTGTCTATATGAAATTATCAGAAAAAGAATGGCCTGTTCTTGAGGTTTTATGGAAATCAGAAGGAAGTGAGCTTGGTGAAATTGTTGAAAAGCTGAAAAAAACTACCGGCTGGAGCAGAAATACCGTTCACACATATCTTACAAGAATGGAAGCAAAAAACATTGTTATTATTGATAAAAATGTAAATCCTCACATATACAAGGCGGCAGTCACAAAGGATGAATGCCAAAAAAGCGAGAGAAAGAATTTTCTTCACCGTGTATATAACGGAAGCACGGGTGATCTGATTGCCGCATTTCTTAAGGAAGAAAAAATAAGTGAGGAAGAAAGAGAAAAGCTGAAAAAGCTTCTTAACAGTATGGAGGTCTGATTATGAGAGACATTTTTGAATTTCTCATTCAAAGTATATCTGTAAGCATTGCAGGAATATTCATTCTGACAGTCAAAAGAATTTTCAGGGATAAGCTCCCTCCCGTGTGGCAGTTTTCAATATGGGGAATTTTTGCAATAACACTCATTATCCCCATCAGCCAGTCTGTTTTAATTCCTTTTTCGGCAGAAATACTAAAAACCTTTATCACAGGTGAATATACCGTTTCGAGACCTGCTTTTTTCTTTCCCGTACCTGATTTTTCAAAGCCCGAAAATATTGCAGATGTTCTGTTTCTTATATATTTCATCGGAACCCTTGCCTTTCTGATTAAGTATGTTATTTCATATCTTAAGCTGAAAAGACTTATCGGAAAAGCAACACCCCTTTCGGAAGATATTGAGACAGAGTTTAATGAAATTGCCCGAAAATATTCTCTGAAAAAATGCGATGCAGTTATAATGAAAGGGCTTTCATCTCCGTTTATTTTCGGTATCATAAAGCCTATACTTGTTATACCTGAAGAATTCCCCGATGAAAAGGTAATACTTCACGAGCTTATACATCTTAAATATAAGGATGCGTTATGGGGTATACTGATTTCATTTTTCCGTTCAATTCATTGGTGTAATCCCTTTTTACTGTATTGCTTCGGAAAAATCAGAAACGACATTGAAGAATTATGCGATTCGAGAGTGCTCTCACTTCTTGACGGTGAAGAAAGGCGTGATTACGGCAACCTTCTTCTTTCCATGGCAAACGAAAAATATGCCTCATGCTTCGGTACAACATCCATTGCCAACGGCGGAAAAAACATCCGTTCAAGAATTGAAACTATTGTGCGCTTCAAAAAGTATCCTGCGGACAATAAGCTTGTGTGCATCAGCATCAGCGTTATTATGGCATTATTTTTATTGGTGCACGCGGATGCATCTGCCATTCAGCAGAATTACATCAATCTGAAAAATGACAATTCCGTTGATATAGCACTTGCCGCTTCAAGAAGCTTTTACTGTAAAACTCCTGCCGCCGCAATAGATGCATATATGAAATCCGTGCTTCAGAGTAACGGAATTTACAGAGCCTTATGTGCCCCTCTGTCGCTCCACGAAGAAATTGAAAATGACCTGAAAACAAAAATAAGAAACGGTGAAACACCGAAAATTGTTGCCGATATTGACGGCTCACCTAAATCCGACAGAAGATATTCTGTCTATAATCTTGAAGAAGCATCAGATAATGAATACAGTGCTTATGTTGTTTTCAATCTT
>JAZNRX010000200.1:0-12314 GCA_045590915.1 Acutalibacteraceae bacterium
CTCTATCCAGCTGAGCTAGAAGCGCATATGTCATTTGGCTTAATGCATAAGGTATTATATACGACTTGGTTACATTTGTCAATATATAAAATAAATATTTTTATATATATTTTACCTTAAATTTTTCATTGTCAAAGCGGTTGCCGATTGGCAACCGCTTTGACGAAAATCAGAATAAATCAATAAAAAACCTCGGAACAGCAAATAAAACATGAAGAGCCTTATTAATTATTGGGTAAAGCTTTGACTGAATTTTTACTGTCATGGGAAGCTCCTCTTCTGAGTGATACCAGAAAGTAGGATATACAAGAAAATTAGGCTCTTCTTCGCGGAAATAAAGATTCCATGCTTCTGCAAGATACTGAACACCGTAAGCCTTCATATCCTCATAAAGCTGTCTTGATTCTGCCTCGGGATCATTCCAGAACAGGAACCAGTTAAACTCTCCCGCCCATGTAGCGTTCTTGAAAAATCTCCAGCTCAGTTCAAAGCCTTCAAGATGCTTTTTGTTATCCGCTGTAAGATTTTTACTCTTTGCACTCTCTACAAGCTTATCAAGCTTTGCTACATCAATTTCTGTGAGAGAGGAATGATTTTCAAGACTTTCACCACCGTCATAACAGGTAATATGACAGGTGCTGAAGGAAGCAGCATTATAGCCCTTTATTGCATCCTCAAAATAGTATATAAACTCAATAATGTCATCCGAAGCCTCTCCATAATAAGCATCACAGAATTCTCTGATGTGCATTTCTATGTCGGTATCGGGATTCCATAAGAGTTTACATACAAGGTAGGTTCTTAATTCATGAAGCTCGGCAGGTATGATATTTTCACCGCAGCCATGGTCAAAAACAGCAACAACATTTCTGTCACGGAAATACTGATATCTTGCCTGAATAGTTGTAATATTGGGGAAGAATGCATAAATATACTGGAAGTTTGTGCTGTAGTCCCAGATATAAATATTTTCAGTCATGGCCGCCCAAGCAGTAAGATTTGTATCAAACTCCTTATTATCAGGACAGGATGCATCGTCAAGGTCGTGAAGAACACAAGTCTGAATGGGGCAAAGTCTTATAACAACATTATCCTCTACAGTAAGTCCTGTAGGAGCGGCTTCAGTAAGCTGATATGCCAATGTTTCAACCATTCTGTCGGGATATTCTTCTTTTATTGCCCTTGCAACCTTGTTCACAAAATTCAGCATAGAAGCTGAATCAACACCGCCGTGAGCTTCATTAAATGCAACACATTCACTGCACTTACAGAAATTCTGATTGTCATTCTGTGAAACACTGAAAATTGAGGTATACTGCGAAAAATGTGCTTTTGCGGCATTGATTACGATTTCAAGAACATCGGGATTAGAAAGACAGGGCTGTCTGTTAGGCTGTCTTACACCGTTTTCATCCATTCCGAAATACTCGGGATGTTCGGCATACATATCCTGTGTTATCATCCAACCGAGAGTGTGAACACCGTTTATACAGCTTTCAACAGGAATGCCGCCCATATTTTCAGGGATACCTGCCATCATACCGTGAAGCTTGTGAGCAACACTGTAGTCCTGATACATAGTGGAGAACATCCAATATGTCTGACGAAGTCTGAACGGAGGCACATAGGTATAGTCGATTTCATCAATTACAAGCTTATCTGTTTCGGGAACAACAATGCAATCGCCCACATCGGGAGTAATCGGCACAGATTTTGTAAACCAACGGCAACCGAGAAACTCCTCAAGAAATGTATAAACAGAATAGATGGAACCTCTTATCTCACCGCCTGTGAGAAAAAGCTTTTTACCGTCAGTAAAAATGCGGACACCCTCATCTCCGAGTTCACTTCTGTCAACGGGAGCATCTTTCTCTCTGTTTGTTACACCGACAACTATCTCATAATCACCTTCGGGCTCAGAATCTCTCTCAATAAGGAACTCTGCACCGGTCATCTGATTAAGATAGGACACAAGCGTATTTGCTGCTGTTACTTCTGTTTCTGTTGCATTTTCACTGCTAATAACCGAATAGGCAGTTATTCCGTTATTGGCAAGCACAAGTCCTTCTTCTGCGGCAAAAACGGGAATTGAAGCAACAAAAAGCATTACCAACGATAAAACTATTGCAATACCTTTTTTCATTTTATATTCTCCTTTTAATATTTTTATTCGATAATCGGAAAGCTTTCGAGAGGTCTTTCAATGCTTTCAACAACATATTCATGCTGCACCTGTGTTTCAAAAACTATATTTTCTTTTTCAAAAGAAATATCAACAACTTTTCCTGTTTCCAGATTTCTCACTCTCACCTTTTCTCCAAAAGGATTACAAATCCGACAAACATTTCCCTTGATACTTCTTATAAGAACATAAGCTGTTTCCTTGTCTCTCATTTCAGCAGACACAAGGAAGGCACCCCTTGCTCTCAATGAGAAAAATGCCGCATCTCCGACTTCACTGTCCCAAGCAGGAAAAACACGAATAACATTACCCTGTGACTGCAAAAGCATTTCATTAATGATTTCAGCAGTGGAGGCAGCACCCTTGCCGACAGAAAAATCATAATCAAGGAATGTAAGATCATCAAAATTGCCACCGATTTCATATTCCTCAGGAATAAGCCTCAGTATCTGTCCGCCATATTTTTTATCACCAAAACGAAGTCTGGATAACACTCCGAAGGAGCGATCCCAAGGAATCTCATTATCCTTGATATGCTTCATAACGGTACATCTTGCAGCTTCCATAATTTCGGGAGTTTCACCATGCCATGCATCCACCTCACCAGTATAGGCAACGGGCGAAACCTCTGTAACACCTGCAGGGCCGTAGCAAAGACAAAAATCATCTGTATCCTCTGCAGTTTTCCACGAGCCGTCAGGCCATACAGCATAATCCTTTCTCATGGCACCGATATCTTCCTCCCAGAGCTTTACTAAATCTTCATCAACTCCGAGAATTTTTGCTGAAGCAATAGCATTTTTCAATGTGTGTCTGAACATACAAAGATCAATAAGAGAATTGGTCATATATTCATTCATAAGACCTATTGTATTGGTAAACTCCTGAGTACGCGACGGGAATATGTACTTTTCTCCGTCTTCTGCTGTCAGAAGATACTCATGATAGAATGTTGCAACATCCTTTATGAGAGGATAACCTATTTGTCTCAAAAACTCCTTGTCGCCGGTAAATTCATAATAATCCCAACAGTATTTTACACTTTCACCTGCTGTCTGTAAATTCTGCATTGTTCCGTTCAGAGTAATTGTAGACGAGATAAGTGTACCTGTACCTGAAATTGCGTGAGGATAAGCAGTTCCGTTCATTCCATAATATTCACGGGTATACTTCTGCAATTTTTCTCTGGAATTTACAAGAAGGCTGAACCAAGGCTCAAGCAGTTCTCCGTGATTTGTTGAAAGAAGTCCGAGATTTGTCTTTGCTTGCTCATAGGTCAGTATATGATAACCCCAGCTTGCGAAAGTGGACTGATACCAAGGAGCAAGATAGCCTGCTGCAAATTTACCCGGCTTTCTTGCACACAATGCCTGATAAAGTGACCAATACCATGGTTTTGAATATTTTGTATCGGGTAGTCTTATCCATGAACGTTTCCAGATGTGAGAATACCAATCAACAGAAGAAGCTACACATACCGGCATATGATAGCCTTCAACCTTGTCAAGTCTACGCTTTGCCTCAGCCATTGTATCCTTTGCATCATAGGTAGATACGATAGTAAGAATAAAATAAACCGAATCCCCTTCAGGTCTGCCCTCTGCAATAAGTCTTGAACCGGCTTTATATGCCTTAAAGTTCTTATCACTTGAACGCATCATTACTGTATAATGCATATCAGGTGAATTATCAGGATCAACTCCTGTTCTCAGTCTCATATTGAAACCAAAATTATCACCATCAATAAAAGGTTCCGGAGTATAATACTTTTCGATTTCCTCTTCAAGACGCTTTATTTCCTTGGCTGACTTAAATCCGGCATTGGCGTTGACTTCCATAGGATCCTTGGTAAGTTCAAGAGCCATCTTACCCATATGCCCTGCCAACTTAGAAGCATTGCAAGCAATTATCATAACATCTTCAGCAGGACTTATACAGCTTAATGTCGAAAAATCCCTGCCCTTTATGATGCCGTTCTGATCTCCCAAGGAATACTGCTGAGTAATAATACCCGAATGCATATCAAGACGTTCTCTTATATCTGCAAAAACACCGCCCGAGCAAAGATGCAGGGTAAGCCTTGCAGCAGAAGTCTGACAGGGCTGACGGTTTCTGTTATTTGCGCAAACAGAAATATCCTGTTTAAGTAAGTCGTCGCCTTCAATTATTCTTTTTCTCAAATCATCAAATCCACCTGAATAATAACAAGGCGGATTCTGCTCATAATCGTCCCACCACAAATCATTTTTAGCTAAATGATAAGTGTAATTATCGGGAGTTCCGTGAACCGATGCACCAAAATCTCCGCTTCCGATTATATATGCAAATCTGAAATCCGAGACAGAGGAATTTCTATAATAGAAATGTTTTTCTGCTTCCTTTCTTCCGTCAGTCTTTATTCGCATTCTTTCGGGTATCATTGTTTCATCGGGAAGATTGGGAAGAATTCCGCAAAAGGTTTTTTTGCGTGAAAGTTTCTCATTTTTCACAGCACTTACTCCTTTCAAAGAAATAAAGACAAAAAAAATGTTACAATACCTCTATGATAATTTTATTATAGCATAATCAAATACCCGATATTTATTATTATAAAAACAAAAATACCCGAAATTTAAGATATTTTTGCAAATTAAACATTGCAAAACAGATACGGTATGATAAAATACAGTTAAGAAAACAAAATATATAACAAGGTGATTAATTTGAAAAACGGTTGCACTGATGTCAGAAAGCTAAGTCAAAATCAATTATTCTCTGCAATAAACGATGATGTTGATTTTTCATCACATTCTCACGATCACTATGAAATTGTTATCAGTCTTGAAAATAACTTCTATCATACAATAAACGGAAAAACACATTTGTCCGAAAAAGGCGAGATCGTCATTTTACGTCCCGGAGATGTGCATTGTGCAGAGCCGATAAAGGATAAGCCGCATAGAATAAGAGATATTTATATTCCAAAGAAGCTTTTTGAAGAAATATGCCGCAATCTAAGTGATATGCTGCTTGATGAGATCATATTAAAGGATGTCTCAAATCCCCCTGTTTTCATTGTCTCCGAAAATGAAATTCTTTCCCTAAACGAAAGACTTAACACACCTCTTTTTATAGAGGAACCTCATACAGTGGCAGATTGCTCATATCCGGAAATAATAAAAAAAGCAATAATTTCCGAATTGCTCGGAATTTATTGCTCAAAACAGTTAAAAGAAGGAAAATATATTCCAGATTGCATATCAAAGCTGATAAATGCATTCCAAAGCACAGAGTTTACCGAGCTTCCTATATCGGAAATGGCATACGAATTGGGATATTCGCACAATTACCTATGTTCACAATTCAAGCAATATTTCGGAAAAACAATTCAGCAGTTTCTCACAGACAGAAAAATAGAAAAGGCTGCAATTCTTCTGAGAAATACTGAAATGTCCGTTGAAAATATCGGCAAATCACTGGGATGGAATAAAACAAGCAGTTTTATAAGAAATTTCAATACAATTTACGGACAGACACCTCTGCAATATCGTAAAAGCTATAAATCAAAATAAATGAAAATACCGACAAGTCAAGGCTTGTCGGTTTCTTTGCAGAACATATAAATCATTCGTAATTAATAATCCACTTTTTTGCCCATAAAAACAGAGTTTGGGAAGCACTGTTAAAATCGACAGCTTGTCCGCTTTTATAATTCAGAAAAGTTGCAATAACAGCTCGCTCGTCAGCTGAAGCTGCAAGCAGCAGATCCTTTTGCTGCCTGATATAGTTCCCCGACTGCTTAAAGATAATTGCCTGCACGGCAAAGGATGCACTTTTATATAATTCCCGCAAGATGTCTTCGCTTTTTTCATGAAGCATATTATGAACACAGCCGTGATAGATATTACACGCACCTGTTTTGATTGCTCTGCTTACGGCACTGTCATCCACTGCTGCTAAAACTTCATCAAGACTTCCTATTATTGAGGTGGTGTCATGACAGAACTGAAAAAGGTCAGAGACTTCCCAATTCATAATTTCATCCTTTCCCGAAAGGAAACCGCAAATCAGCTCTCTGTCGGGAAGGCTATCCAGCATCGCATTATAAATCTGAATATCCGCAACAGACAGTTCATCCAGAATAACAACGATGTCAATATCACTGCTTTTTGTTTCTTCCCCGCGTCCGTAGCTTCCCTGCAACCCCGCAAACCATACACGATTCGGGAAGTTTTCATTCAGTTTGACAACAAAGATATCTAACCAATTTTTAATATCTGTCATACGGTATTCTCCTTGGCGGTTTTACAGGAAGCAACCAACATTGCTCTTAAAGAAGAACCTTTAAAAGAAAGTGTTTTGAAAGTTTGCACATCAATATATTTTGTTCTGTATAAAAGCTCTAACCAATATCCTGTTTCGCTTGCTTCCTTCAAAGCAATTTCAAGTTTTGAAATAAAATCCTTCTTACCTTGTGCATATTTTGCCTCATAAATATTGGCTCCGATGCTTGTTCCGCTTCTACCGATTTGATTGGAGATAATAGATTCTTTTATAGACTTAAGATATTTTACCAATTCAATAATATCAACTGAAAATTCCATAGAAAGTTCTCTGAGTTTGGATTCTGACATAATATACACCTCATTTAATTGATATTATACCACACGACAGGCTTGTTTGCAAACAAGTGAAAAGTGATGCAGTTACACTGTGATGAGTGATGCAATGCGTTACGCTCATGTGCCGAAGGCATACATCACAGACATCGTCTGCATCACACACGCAGTGTGCATCTCGTTCCGAACGGAACGCATCACTCAAAAAAAATCTCTTTTGCCTATAAGACAAAAGAGATTTTTTTTGGAGCGGGTGATGGGAGTCGAACCCACACGACCAGCTTGGAAGGCTGGGATTCTACCGCTGAACTACACCCGCATAACGAAGATTATTATAATACCTAATCTTCGTTTTGTCAATATATTTTTTAATTTTTTTATCTGTGAGCAACAACAATTTTTCCTTCGTGTACGGAAACTGTAATTTCTTCAATAATTCTGTCATATCCTGCTACAAGGATATTGGCAATGGGATCCTCTATTGCTTTTCTTATTGTGTGTCGGATGTCTCTTGCACCTCTTACACCGCCGTCTGCATCTGCGGCAACACAAGCGGGAACACTCTCTTCAACAGTAAGTTTTATTCCTTTATCACGAAGTGCGGGAATGAATTCATCAATAAGAAGCTTGGCAATTTTTTCGTAATCCTCCTTTGTGAGCTGATTGAAAACAATAATTTCATCAACCCTTCCCAAGAATTCGGGACGAAGGAACTGTCTTAATGCCTTCATAGCCTTATCCTTAACGGCGGTTCCGCTATCCTTTCCGAAGCCCAGAAGATTTTCTCTGTTTTCACTGCCTGCATTTGATGTCATTATTATAACCGCATTTTCAAAGCTTACGGTTCTGCCCTGTGCATCGTTTGTTTTTCCTTCATCAAGAATCTGAAGAAGGATATTCATAACATCGGGATGGGCTTTTTCAATTTCATCAAAAAGAATTACACTGTATGGCTTTCTTCTGACCTTTTCAGTGAGCTGACCTGCTTCATCATAACCCACATATCCGGGAGGAGAACCTATAAGGCGGGAAACGGAATGCTTTTCCATAAATTCGGACATATCAAGACGGATAAGTGTTTCGGGAGTATCAAAAAGCTCATTTGCAAGCTGCTTTACAAGCTCCGTTTTACCCACACCCGTAGGACCTACAAAAATAAATGATGCGGGACGTTTTACGGGAGAAAGACGGACTCTGCTTCTTCTGATTGCGGCAGACACCGCTTCAACAGCCTCATTCTGACCGATAATTCTCTTTTTGAGATTATCCTCCATATTTGAAAGCTTCTTCATATCCGTATCAATAATCTTGTTTACGGGAATGCCTGTTGAAAGGCTTATAACCTTTGCTAAATCATCCTCTGTGACGAAGTTATCCTCAGCCTTGATCTTCAATTCCTCAAGCTGTGCTTCTGCCTGAATTATCTCTGCTCTGACCTTTGCCATAGCCTCATAATCGGGATTTTCGGATTCCGCCATAAGCTCGGCTTCTTCGGTTTTAAGCTCAGCAAGGCGCAACTCGGTTGCTTCAAAATCACTTATTGCTTTATTTCTGAGATTTGCACATGTGCAGGCTTCATCCAGAAGGTCTATTGCCTTATCGGGTAAAAATCTGTCGTTAACATATCTTTCGGAAAGAGTTACTGCTTTATAAAGAAGATTATCGGAAATTCTTACTTTATGGAAGCTTTCGTAATATTCCTTTATGCCTTTGAGCATCTCATAAGCATTTTCTATTGAGGGTTCCTCAACCTTTACAGGCTGGAAACGTCTTTCAAGTGCGGCATCCTTTTCAATATGCTTTCTGTATTCATTGAAGGTGGTGGCACCTATAACCTGAATTTCACCTCTTGAAAGTGCAGGCTTCAGAATATTGGCGGCATTCATTGAGCCTTCCGCATCACCTGTGCCCACAAGATTATGAACCTCGTCAATAAAGAGGATTATATTTCCCTGTGCCTTTACTTCGTCAACAAGCCCTTTTATTCTGCTTTCAAACTGTCCGCGGAACTGTGTACCTGCAACAAGTGCGGTAAGGTCAAGAAGATGAATTTCTTTTCTCTGAAGCTTTGCGGGAACTCTGCCCTCACTTATTGCAAGAGCAAGTCCCTCTGCAATAGCGGTTTTACCTACACCGGGTTCACCGATAAGACAGGGATTATTCTTTGTTCTTCTGCAAAGAATCTGTGTCACACGGGCAATTTCATCAGTTCTTCCGATAATGCGGTCAATCTTTCCGTCCTTTGCCTTTTTTGTGAGATCTGTGCAGTAAAGACCGAGAAACTTTCTTTCCGCCTTGGGGTTTTTCTTACCCTTTTTTTCCTTTTTGCCTTTAGGACTCTCTTTTTCATCAACAAGCTCTGCCGGTAAATCTACATCATCGTCATTATCCGATTTCTTTTCACCGCCGAAAAGTCCCTGAAAGAAAGGAAATGTGGGGGCTCCTCCGTTCTCAAAAACTCCGTCCTCTTCAAGAGCACTGAACTGTTCATTTATTGCATCGATATCATCCTCGGTTATACCCATTTTTGACATCATATCCTTAATGGGCCCGATATTCATATCCATAGCACATTTCATACAAAGTCCTTCCTGCGTGGTTTTATCCCCTTCAATTTTGGAGATAAAAATTACTGCAGGTCGTTTATTGCATTTTGAGCATAATTTCATATTCATAGTTTTTTCCTTTCGAGGATAAGATTATTTTCCGGCTTCTTCCTTTGCCTTTCGTCTGCCCTCTTCACTGAATCTTTCCTTTGCCTGACTGTAAACACCGGGCATATAGCTTGCAAAAGCAACTAAGGTTGCTATAAGAGAAATCACAACAAGCACCATCATAACGGTATCGGGAAGAGTAAAGAGACTTACTATTGCTCCCTCGCCTGCTCTGAAGGCACCGACCTCGGGACCGAATGCCATAAGAATAACCATAACGACATAGAAAATAAGTGTTGCGGCTTTTCCGTATATTTCTGCGGCACCGGGACGGATACCGAAGGCAATCATAATTGCACCGCCTATAAGCATTACAAGCTCCTTTGCGATAAAGAGGAGAAATACCCAAGCGAAAAGATTGAGAGTTTCATTCTGCGCATTTCTGAAAGAAAGAAAATAAACAATCGCAATAGTTGCCTGAGTCAGCTTATCGGCAATAGGATCAAGCATTTTTCCCAGCTCGCTGACCTGATTAAGCTTACGTGCAAGCTTTCCGTCAAAGAAATCGGTAAGTCCCGATACGGCAAGAATAATAAGTGCCCATAAAAGCTCACCCTGATAGAAAAGCACGCCGAATACGGGAATAAGAAGAATTCTTATAAAAGATATTATGTTCGGAATTGTCCATACTTTTTCAAAAAGATATGCAGTTTTCTTTGCCATTTTTATTTACCATCCTTTATTTTAATAAATCAGCAACTATATTGCAAATTGCCGAACCGTTTACAAAATCGTTTAAGTTCTCATTATTTATAACAGGAGCCCCGATATTCAGCACCGCAGCAATAAGGGCAGTAATCACAGCACCCTTTACTGTTCCGAATGCGGCACCGAACAGCATATTCGTACCTCTTATAAGCTTATGCTTCTTTCTTGTAAGTCCCTTGTTCACTCCGGAAAACACAATTCTCAGAATAAATACAAGCAAAACAAACAAAATCAGCATAATAACAATGGAAAGCACATTCATAACCACGGGAGCAAGATATGTCTGCTCTATCATTTCAACTGTCATTACCGTATCACCGACAGGAGCTTCTGCAGAAAGAATATCTGCAGAGAAGAAATGAGATATGAGAGCCTGAATGTATTCGGGAAGACCTTCTATTGCACCTGCAATAACAGTTGTAATTTCGCCCTCAACACTGCCCGATGGCATTAATTCACGAAGCTTTCCGAGAACAATTTCACTGAAAAAATTCTCATAAGCATATTCAGCCACGGGGGCAGAAAATATTTTTGACAGTATTCCGGCAATCACATAAGACACAATATTGAGTATCTGTATAAGAAAGCCTTTCCTTGCACTTGCTACTGCAACAACCGCAATGACTATAAACAATAACAAATCAACTATATTCATCGACACACATCCTTTATCCGAAATACTCCTCTGAAGCCTCTTCTGAGGTTGTTTCAACAGCTTCAGCGGAAGAACCTTCATCGGCACCCTGTAAATTCTCTATAGTCAGGTCATAATCTGTATGCGCATTGAAGCTGTAAATTCCGCCGGCTGTAAGCACATAAAGTGTATTTCCGGAGAAAACCGCATCTGCACATTTTTCATCAAGAAGAATTTCACTTATCATATTCCCCTTGACATCGTAAACATTTATTCTGTTATTGAAAAGCACTGCAACATACTTATCTGATGCCTTCACAGAGAAAATCTCAGAATCAAAATCAAGAGTATACAATTCCTTGAATTTTTTATTAAAAATGCAAAGCTTAGTCTCCCTGACATTTCCGTGATGTACGGTACTGACAGCATTCAAGCCGTTGAATGCAAAATCCGAATGAAGAATTTCAGAAGGAAGATAATCTGCAATTTTTTCGCATTCGCCTTTTTTGTTTATAACAAAAATTCCGTTATCGGTCAATACCGCAATTGTTTTATTGTTGATAAACTCAAGTGAAACAACGGTGCAATCCTCAAGCTCAACACTGTAAAGTGCTTTGCTGTCATTAAAGTTAAAGAAATTAATAACAGATACATATTCACCGTTTTTCACACCTGCAAGTGCAACGGCAATACTTTTTCCGTTATCCGACAGTGTTGTTGTGATACAGTAGTCGGAGGCACTTCCCCACTCAAACTGCTTTTTTCCCTGAAGGCTGTACACATAAAGATGGGACTGATATCCGCCGTCTTCATTAAGCACATATGCATAATTGCCTTTTTTACCGACACTTGCGGTGATAATGGGCTTGTTGACAGTCAGAGAGTTATAAACCGTCATATTCTTCTCAATACGCAAAGCCAATCCGCCCTTATCATATATGAGAACAGTCCGGTTTTTTATATCAATCACGGGCTGAGAATAAGAATGTGAGTTTGCCGACATTCTTTCTCCCGCGTGATTAAGATAATCAAGCGAGGTATCGGTAAGAAGGATTGTGCCTGAAGCATATTTCTCTATGTTCACTATGCTGTCCGGCAGAGAATCGTATATCAGCTCTCCGTTTGAGGAATTCTTATCAAAATCCTTTGCCGTCATTCCGGAGAAATGAGATATTGCGGCACATAAAGCCATAACAAAAATCAGCACGAGAACTGCAATTCCGATAACAACAAAGCTGCCTGATTTTTTATTACCGCTTTTTGTCCGCTCAATTACAATGTCTTCGTTATTCGCTTTCACTTTCTTCACTTCCTTAATAATAAACCTTGTTAAGATAAAGTCCCTCAGGAGCAGCAGTCTTTCCTGCCTTTTCCCTGTCTTTTGAGTTTATAATTTCAGGGATCGAGCCCTTTTCAATTTTTCCTTCAGAAATATAAATGAGAGTTCCCACCATTATTCTGACCATATTGTAAAGGAA
>JAZNRX010000201.1:0-3430 GCA_045590915.1 Acutalibacteraceae bacterium
TGCTCAGGCATGAGAAAAATCGGCATTTTCCGTCACGCCGGTGTTGTTGAAGCAGGACTTTCCCTTGACGGCTACACAACGCAGTTTATTGCAGATTTAAGACATCTTCCCTATGGCGTGCTTAAGCTTATCTATAAAGCAAAGGGCCCCGACAGAGCCTATGCAATTACTGACGGCCTTGAATATTCCGCTCTTGACATGGAAGAAGGCACTGTTATTATGCAGGAAAACGGTCTTGAGGTTTTATATGAAGATTCCGTAATGAAGCTTTCCGACCGCTCTTGTCTTGCGGGAAGTGTTGCAACAAGCAATGTCCTTGTGAGAAATATGGTCAAAACTGCCGGCATTCCCCTCACCGATGCCGTAAAAATGGCAAGTCTCACTCCCCTTTCGGTTATCGGATGCGCCGAAACCAAAGGAAAAATCGAAAAAGGCTATGATGAGGACATAATTCTTTTTGATGACAACATCAATGTTTCTTTTGTCTGTGTCAATGGTAAAATCATCAAAAACTGACTTCTTAAGAAATTCTTAAAGATTAGTACAGTTGTTTATTAAGAATCTTTGTGAGATAATTTAATCACACAAAGAAAGAGAGGATATAACAATAAATGTATACTGTGCTTGTATGTGATGACGAAAAAGATATCGTTTCCGCACTTAAAATATATCTGACCTCGGACGGATATAATGTTCTTGAGGCATATAACGGAAACGAAGCTATAAATATAATTGAAAATAATGAAGTGCATCTTATATTGATGGATATTATGATGCCCGAAACCGACGGAATTACCGCTTTGATGAAAATCAGGGAAAAGCATAACACACCTGTTATATTTACCACCGCAAAAAGTGAGGATAACGACATAATCCTCGGTCTTAATTTAGGGGCGGATGATTACGTGACAAAGCCCTTCAATCCCGTTGAGCTTCTTGCACGCGTACGCTCACAGTTAAGACGGTATACGACTCTCGGGGGCGGGAATATTTCAAAATCAACCATAAATGTTGCAGGCATATCTATAGATGATAACGCAAAAACCGTTACGGTTGACGGCAAGGAAGTAAATCTCACACCTAAGGAATATGAAATTCTGAAGCTTCTCGCATCAACACCCGGAAAGGTTTATTCACCTACCGATATTTACCGACTTGTGTGGAAGGATGAGCCCTTCGGTGCAGATGCTACGGTTGCGGTTCACATAAGACATTTAAGAGAAAAAATAGAAATAAATCCAAATCAACCCAGATATATAAAGGTTGTCTGGGGACAGGGATATAAAATTGATGATAATCTGAGGTGATTTTCATTGTATAAGCTCAGACGCTCTCGGTTTCTGAAATTGTGTGCAGGATTTCTTGTAATAATTCTCAGTGCTGCCATTGTCTTCAACATTGTGGGTACTTTCATTATTATGGATGAAAACCTTTATTATGCCTCCCGTCAGCAGCTTCAGCAGAAGGTGTATTCCTATGTTTATGAATTCACGGCAAGCGATCTTATGAGGTATCTTAACCGCATTGAAGATATGAATACCATTGATTCAAGCTACCACAACTATAACGATTCCGAAATTCAGCTTTACCGTTCAAAGTATTCCCCCGAAAACTCAAATATCTATTTTGAAATCCGTGACGAAAACAATAATCTTCTGCTCTCAAACGAAAATTTCATTTCAGAAGAACCCTCCTTTACCTTTACACAGGTGTTTATCAATCATTACAGCTACAATAATTACAGTGACAACTGGTATGTAAAGGGAGACTCATATAACGAAGGGGTAAGCCATGCTGAAACAACATATGCTTCTACAACAGGTCCTTCTGACAACACTGAGGAATTGATTTATGACGAAGATGTAACAGTATCTTTGGCAGATGTCTATACTGAAGATACCTACGAAGACAGCAATGAGCAGGATGCAGTAGATGTCACAACTGTCAGAGAAGAAACTCCCCCTCTTTCCGCTGACAAAAAATCCTACCGGCTTGAAGAATACGACATAATAAACAACTTTTCGGGTAATGCCGTTAATCTTCACTACTATTATTCCGAGGAAATAAACCCCGATATTCTTGGTTATTGCAAGGAGTTTCTTCAGACGCTTCCTTATGATATTACAGAATTCTCCTTCAGACAGGAGGAATATTACACCTATACCTATTCCGAAACTTTTGAAGACGAATACACCGAAATATTCCCCACCTATAATGCAAGCGATGCCGTTCCTGCACAAAGCTTCAACACAAAGCTTCTCACAAACGGCAAGGAAATTGAGCTTACCTATACCTATAAGGGTTCTCTTGTTTTCAGCGAATTCAGAGACCGCCTTAAATACATCTGTCTTGCTGCCGAAAACTCCGAAGAGGAGCCATCCTATTCTTATATGCAGAAGGGCAACAGTCAGATTTATATAACCGTAAATGTTCCCGTATATTCTATTTATGCAAAGGATGCCTATTACTACGCTGAAATTGCTGTCGATGCGGCAATGAACTATAAAAACAATGTTATTCCCATAACCGTTATATATTTCATTGCTTTGATTGTCTGTCTGGTTTACATTTTCTGGTCTGCAGGCTACATTCCGAAAAAGGATGAGCCCGTAGCCCGCGGTCTTCACGCAATTCCCTTTGATCTTTATCTTGTGCTGAGCATACTTGCAGGTATTGGCTGCTTCGGTATGGCCTGCACCTACGATGAGCTTTTTATTATTCTCGGTTGCACGGGACTTGTGTTCATACTTTTATTTTTCATTTATACCCTGCCGGTAAGAATACGTGCCGGAAAGCTCAGAAGTAACAATATAACGGCATACATTTTCAGAGGCATAAAAAAATCAATAGAGGTTGCAAATTCATCAACACATTCCCGAATTACTGTTTTGTTGTGTGTTGTTATCTTTGTATTAATTACAGCCGCAGAAATCATACTTTATCTTTTCTGCGGTGAAACAGATGCGGCAACGATAACACTTTTAGCGGCAACATGTAAGCTTCCCATTGTTCTTATCACACTCATAATCCTTATTGACCTTCACAACGGAGCAAGGGCAATTTCAAACGGTGACACAGCATACAGAATCCGAAGTTCCCTTCTTTTCGGACCATTCAAAAGACATGCCCAGTATCTCAACAGCATAAACGACGGAGTCAACAAGGCTGTGGAAGAAAGAATGAGAAGCGAAAGCCTCAAAACAGAGCTTATCACAAATGTTTCACACGACCTGAAAACGCCCCTGACATCCATAGTAAACTATATTGATCTGCTGAAAAAAACTGATGTCAAAGAAGAAAAAGCACTCCAATATATTGATGTTATTGACCGTCAGTCCCAAAGACTGAAAAAACTGACAATTGATATCGTTGAAGCCTCAAAGGCGGCAACAGGAAACATTGATGTCAATTATGAAGCTACAGCACTTAA
>JAZNRX010000202.1:0-16821 GCA_045590915.1 Acutalibacteraceae bacterium
CAAAGGCGCTCGTCGTGCACCTCAGTTCTCAAAGAGATAATTACTTCAATTATTTTACAATCCCGATGCCTTTTGGTGTCGGGATTTTTTTTGGCACTGAGGTGGTCCTCGCGGCAAAGCCGCTGTGGTCGCAGCTAAAAAAAGTGCACCGGCCTGGTTTCTTAACGCCACGACAGTTCTCCAAGAGATAATTACTTCAATTATTTGCAATCCCGATGCCTTTTGGTGTCGGGATTTTTTTTGTCAGGTCGGATGTCGGTGAAAAATTTTTATTTGTATAAATTATAAAAAACAGTTGCATCGGGACATTAGTGTGATATAATCGGTGTGTTGACGGTGGGATTGATAATGTCGGACTTGATTTTTACTGCTTTGCCATTCACTGTTACTTTTTACTTTACGAAAATTGTGATAGCGGATTAAGTGAAGATTGAATAGTGAAGAGTTAAAAAGTAAAAATCCTGACCGCATACGTTATCAGGATTTTTGAAAAGGAGGGGGGTTATTTGTCTTCTGTACGCGGTTCTTTGACGGAAGGTTCTATATGGAAAACAATGCTGTTGTTTGCCCTTCCTGTATTTTTAAGCAACACCTTTCAGCAGCTTTATAATACCTTTGATGTATGGTGTGTGGGAAATTTTATTGATGATAATGCGCTGGCGGCTGTAAGCTCATCGGGAAGTCTTATTTTTATGATGGTAAGCTTTTTCAACGGTGTTGCAATGGGGGCAGGTGTTATTATTGCCCGTTCCTTCGGAGCAGAGGAATATAAGGAAATGTCAAAAACTATTCACACCGCTATTGCTTTCGGGTTGGTGACAGGTATAGTTCTGACCTTTACAGGTGTTCTTTTGACTCCGCAGATTCTTGTTATTATGGGAACGCCCGAAGAAGTTCTGCCTTTGTCAATAGAATATTTCCGTTATTACTTTATGGGGGTAATTTTCACTGTAATGTACAATATCTTTGTTGGAATTCTGCATGCAGTGGGGGACAGCCGACATCCTCTTTACTATCTGATTTTCTCGGTGTTTATAAATATTGTTCTGGATATGCTTTTTGTGGCTTATTTAGGTTGGGGTGTAGGCTCAGCGGCTGTTGCAACAACTATTTCTCAGGGAATAAGTGCTCTTCTTTGTTTTTTGCTTTTAATCCGCACCGATTTGCCCTATCGTGTTGAAATAAAAAAGATACGTTTTCATAAAAAGCACCTTGCAGAAATTCTTCGGTACGGAGTTCCCTCAGGTATTCAGAACAGTGTTATTGCCATTGCCAATGTGTTCGTTCAGACAAATATCAACAGCTTCGGCAAAGCCGCTATGGCAGGCTGCGGCTCATATTCAAAATTGGAAGGCTTTGCATTTTTACCGGTCACTTGTTTTTCGCAGGCACTTTCCACATTTGTGGGACAGAATCTAGGTGCAAAAAAATATCTGCGTGCAAAAAAAGGCGTTGCCTTCGGTGTTGTCTGCAGTTGTGCTATGGCTGAAGTAATAGGTATTTTCAGCTATGCTCTCGCACCGCAGCTTATAGGGCTTTTCTGTGATTCCGACGCCGCTGTTATTGCAGGTACCGAGCATATGCGAAGTATATGTCTTTTCTATTGTCTTCTTGCCTTTTCACACTGTATTGCAGGTGTTCTCAGAGGTGCGGGCAAAGCAACCGTGCCGATGTACACTATGCTTCTTTGCTGGTGTGTGTTCCGCGTAAGCTATATTTTTGTAGCATTGAAGTTCATAAATCAGCTGACAACCGTGTCCTTTGCATATCCGATTACATGGTCTCTCAGCAGTATTATTTTCCTTATATATTTTCTGAAAGCCGATTGGCTGCACAATTTTGATAAGAAAAACGAAAAGACCTGAGATTGTTCAGGTCTTTTCCTCATATTCAGATGTTGCAAAGTGCTTTATAAAGTGGTAAATTAATTTCAAGGGGGAATTTTTATGCTGAAAACTGAACGCTTTTGTGTTGAATGCGGTGATAAAAATGCACATATATGTATTGATGTACAAAATATATCCGATGATATAGAAGAGGTTAAGCTGCATATTGATTATAAGGACAAAGCCATTCCGCAAAAGGTATATGTCACGTGGGAAGAGGATATGGTGGGTGTGCTTTATACAGGTCATCCCTGTTGCGGCGGAGATCACAGCCTTCGACAGACATGGTGTGCCACAAGAAGCCCCTCTCGCTTCGGTTTCGGTGCACCCGTTTTATATACCATAGGTGAAAACTCTCTCAATAACTGTACCGTTGCCGTAAATGATGCCTCAACACCTCTTTCAATTGAATTCTGGGTGGATGATTTTCCTCAGGAATATAAGGTTAAATATCAGGTGATTTTCTTCGACGGCAATCCCGAGCCGATTTCGGAATATGATGCTGTCATCCGTATAGATAAACGAAAAATTCCTTATTATGAGGCACTCTCCTGTGTGTATCCGTGGTGGAAGGAATACGGTTTTATTATTCCCGAAATACCTGCCGCCGCAGAGGACGCACTGTATTCATCATGGTATAATTTCCATCAGATGCCCGAAAGCAAGGCAATACTAAAAGACCTTAAAATTGCCTCGGAATTAGGTTTTAGGACGGTTATTATTGACGACGGCTGGCAGTTTGAGGGAATACCCGACGGGCCCTTTTATTCGAAGTGCGGTGATTGGGAGGTTGCAAAGGACAAATTTCCCGACTTCAGAAAATTTGTGAATGATGTTCATTCTCTCGGAATGAAGCTTATTCTGTGGTTTGCTGTTCCCTTTATCGGTCCCGAGGCAAAGATTTATGAACGCTTCAAGGATAAGGTGCTGTACTACCGTGGGGATAAAACCTTTGTTGCCGATCCCCGTTATCCCGAAATAAGACAATATATAACAGATACATATTGCCGTTTTCTGAGGGATTATGATATAGACGGCTTCAAGCTTGACTTTGTTGACTGTATAAGAGCTAAAGAGGAAAGTCCTGCTTATAATGAAAATATGGATTATGTAACCGTTGATGAAGCGGTTAAAGCATTGCTGACGGATATAAAAACACAAACAGCAAAAATAAAAAACGATATTCTTTTCGAATACCGTCAATCTTATGTTGGACCTGCAATCAATATGTACGGTAATATGCTTCGTGTGGGTGACTGTGCCTATGATTCGTCGGTAAATAAGATTGGAATTGTCAATCTGAGGCTTTTGGGCTATCCCGTTGCTGTACATTCAGATATGCTTTACTGGTCAAAGGATGAATGCATCTCTTTGTGTGCATTTCAGCTTCTCAATATTATGTTCAGTGTTCCGCAGATATCTGTTATTCTGGCGGACTCCACGCCGGAGCAAAAGGCACTTCTTTCTAATTTCCTGTCATACTGGAATGAAAACCGTGATATTCTTCTTCACGGAAAATTCATTCCTTTGCATCCCGAAAATAATTATTCCTCAATTACCGCAGAGGGTAAAAATAAGCAGATAACAGTTTTGTATTCCGATGTGCCTTTTGTTTATAGCGGTAAATCGGCAGATGTATTTCATAACGGAGATATAAACGGAATTATTCTTGAAAACCCCGAAAATAAGCAGCTGCAGGCAGACATTTTTGACTGCTTCGGTAAGCTTTGCGAAAAGACCTTTATCGAGCCGCAATCAATAAGACGTATAAATGTTCCCGTAAGAGGTTTAATTACTGTTCGGTGATAAAAATAACAGTATTTTTATATAGGAAATTGCTTGCGATGTGAGATTATTGTGTGTAGTCCTGAACGTTTATGGCGAGGTATTGATATGAAAAGCAATAGCTTAAAAGATTTAGACGGTATTCGTATCCGACGCCAATTCCTTAATTATTTTATTTTTATTCTGATGCTTATCTTTCTGTTTTTTCTTATAATTCGTACCCTTAACCCTATATTTGACGGATACTTCAGTTTTGTTCCTTGGCTTGAAAGCATCGGTATGCTTGTATTGAAAATTTGCGGATTGAGTCTGCCTTTTATCATATTATCCGTTCTCAACACTTTTTTCTTCGGAAAAATCGTTTGTGTAATAAACGAATACGGAATTTATTACAATAACGGTTTTATCAGCTGGGAAGATGTTTTGCTGCTGAAATATGAGATGGTCGAATTAGGCAGATTTCATTATTATCCCACGTACATTACTGTCGTTTGTAAAGACCGTAAGATTGAAATTACTTCCGCACCGCTGTATATGTATTTTGTTGCAAAAAAATTCAAGCATAATATAAGAATAAGGATTGATAAAACTGTTTTTGTATATGTTGCAATTCCGGTAATCTGTGCGGTACTGTGTTTGTTTGATTTTTTGCCTTAATTTTTGTTTGTCGCATAAGGCTTTTCGTTGACATTTATATATGCGGGCTTTATAATAATATTATTATAACAACATTATTATAATAGCATCATTGCGGAAACAGACGAATATAGTTAAGTAGTACATTCGTCGGAGGATATATGACAGATTTTAAGAATAAAAAAGTGCTTGTTTTAGGGCTTGCAAGAAGCGGAATGGCGGCGGTTAAGCTTTTTCTGAAGCTTGGTGCCGAGGTAACCGTTTCCGAAGCAAAGCCTCTTGATTCAATAAAAGAATTGCCGTGGCTTCTTGAAAATTCAGTCCGTGTGGTCAATCAGACTGAGGATGTTTTTGAGGAGGATTATTATATTGCTGTTAAAAATCCCGGTATAAACGGAAAGCTGTGGTTTGTAAAACGCCTTCGGGAGAGAGAAATTCCCGTAATAACAGAAATTGAGCTGGCTTTTATGGTTTCGGCTCCTCAGCATTATGTTGCGATAACAGGTTCAAACGGAAAAACCACAACAGCCACACTCACATATGAGATAATTAAAAGACAGCATCCCGAAAAAACTCTTCTTTGCGGCAATATAGGTGTTGCCCTTTGTGAAATGGTGCTGGAATATGACCTTATTAACAACGGCGGATATTACATCGTGCTTGAAATTTCCAACTTCCAGCTTCTTGACATTGCTTCCTTCCGTCCCGAAATTGCGGTAATAATCAATCTTTCTGCCGATCATCTTGATTTTATGGGAACAGAGGATGCATATTACAGCTCAAAAATGCGTGTCTATGAAAATATGAAGGGGGATGACACACTCCTTTATAATGTTGACGATGAGCTTATTTTACAGTATGAGAAAAAATTCCCCGTGAACTGTAAAAAACTGAATTACAGCCTTTTTGACAAAAATGCAGATTTATATGCCGACAGTGAAAATGTTTATTTTGACGGTAAAGCTCTTTTCCCTGTCAGTGATATAAAGGTTGTGGGAAGACACAATGTTCAGAATATTCTTGTCGGTGTAGGTGCCGCTTTGAAATGCGGTGTTTCTGCCGACAATATCAGAGAAGCAGTGTCTTCGTTCAAGGGTGTTGAGCACAGAATTGAATTTGTTCGTGAAAAAGACGGTGTCCGTTTTTATAATGACTCCAAGGGCACCAATGTAGATGCTACCGTAATTGCTTTGCGTGCTTTTTCCGCTCCCGTTATACTTCTTGCAGGCGGTCACGAAAAGGGACTTGATTTATCTCCTCTGAAGCCCCTTCTTTCAGGTGTAAAAAAGGTGATAGCCTACGGAGACTGCGGTGAAAGGATTTATAAGGAGCTTACCGACAGTACGGGTATTCTTGTGAAGAATTTGCCCGAAGCACTTTCAGAGGCTATGAAAATTGCAAAAGAAAACGATGTTGTTCTTCTTTCTCCCACGACAAGCTCATATGACCAGTATACCTGCTTTGAGGAAAGAGGAGAGCATTTCAAGGCTCTTGTTAATTCACTTTAAGGAGTGACGTTTTTGACTTCTAATGAGAAGCCCATAGGCGTATTTGATTCGGGACTGGGCGGTCTTACCGTTGTGAAAGCAGTTCTGGAGAATATGCCCTATGAGAATATAATATATCTGGGGGATTCCCTTAATGTTCCTTACGGCGATAAAACGGCGGGACAGATAGCGGAATTTGCCTTCAATAACACTAAATTTCTTCTTGAACAGGGTGTAAAAGCTATAGTTGTAGCCTGTAATACGGCAGACGCCACTGCAAGAAGAGAGCTTCTTCAATGCTTTAATTTGCCCATTGTGGGAGTTATTTCTCCTGCAAGCGAAAAAGCCGCTTCACTTACAAGAAATAAAAAGGTGGGCGTTATTGCAACCGCAACCGCTGTTAAAAGCGGTGCATATGAAAGAACCGTAAAAAGCTATCTTGCCGATTGCGAGGTTTTTTCCAATGCGGCACCGAAATTGGTTCCTCTTATTGAATCGGGTAAAATTAATAAGTGTGACACCGAAACTGCCGAGGCTCTCAAAATGTATATCTCCCCCCTTGTCGAAAAGGGAATTGATACACTGATTTTAGGATGTACACACTATCCTCTTGTGTTTGAAATTGTGGAAGAGCTGTTCCCCGAATTGAAAATTGTCTGCTCCGGAACAAGCTCTCTCGGGGCACTTTACGAAAAATTAAAATCGGAAAATATGCTTAATACTTCGGGGGTAAAGGGCACAACACAGTTTTTTGTTACAGGTGAGCCTGCTGATTTCGGAAAAAACGGGGGTTTGTTCCTCGGAGAATCCATTGAGGGAAAGGTCAGAAAGGCTATAGTATAATTTATAGCCCATAAGAAGACGTTAAGGAGAAAAGAAAATGAAAAAATTATTACCTCTTATTCTTGTTTTTGTTCTTTTGTTTACCGCTTGCGGTGGAAATAAAGAAGAAGCTACAACAACAAACGAAGAAACTACCGAAGCTCCGGTTGCAGAATACAGAAATCCTCTGAACGGCGAGAAAATGAACGAAGCATACAAGGGCAGAGTATTTGCTGTTACAATAAATAATGTTTCTCCCGCTGTTCCGCATAAGGGATTGAACTCTGCGGATTTATTCTTCGAAATGTATATAAACGACTATTGTACAAGAGGTCTTGCACTGTTTTCCGACATCACAGGTGTTGATGCTGTAGGTTCTATGCGTTCCAACAGAATAAATTTTACCGATATCGCACAGGGCTATAGCTGTGTTCTTTCCCATACGGGAGGAAGCAATCTCGTATTGGATGACCTTAAAAACTCAGGGGTTGAGAATATTCAGGTTGATGAACTCATAGGCTATAGAGATTCCGAGCGTTTGGCACAGGGCTATTCATTGGAGCACACTCTCTTTGTAAAGGGCGAAAGCCTTTATAACACTGCAAGCTCAAGAGGCTTCAGTCTTGAGCTTTCAGATAAGGATTACGGTCTTTTATTTGAGGATGAGGTAATTCTTGACGGTAATAATGTAAACGAGGTTGAAATTGTTTTCACTCTTATGGGTATAAAGAAAACATCAACTATGATTTATGACAGTGAAAATGATGCTTATACCTATAATCAGTACGGCAAGGAAATGACGGACGGCGGCAATAAGGTTCTTTTCAAAAATGTTCTTGTCATTCTTGCTCCCACTGAAAATCTGAAGCACGGAAGCGACACATATCATGTTGCAGACCTTCTCGGAAGCGGTGATGCCTATTTCGCCTGCGGTGGAAAGTTTGTTGCAATCAAGTGGTCGCGAGTCAATGAAACAGATCCCTTTACCTTCACATTTGCCGACGGCAGTGCCGTAAAGCTTGAGACAGGCTCCTCTTATATTGCAATCGCTCCCACGGGCAGTGCAATAAACACAAAATAAACTGAATTTTTATCCGCCTTTTCTGCCCTACGGGAAAGGCGGTGCTTTTTTTTGTAACATAATTGTTAATAGTACATAAAATATCTCGACAAAAGCTTAAAATTATGTTAATATATATCATATACATTAACGGAAGGTGATAAATATGGCAGTGTGTCCTAAATGTCAGAAGCATCTGAAGCTTACGGACTGGAAACAGAATTGTCCCTACTGCGATGCAAATATTGTGGTATATGACCTGCAGGAAAGGCTTATGAAGGAAGCAGATGCCGCTGAGGTACAGTATTATTATTTTCAGCAGAAGGTGGACAGACTGAAGGCCTCCTTTGTCGGCTCAAAGGTTGCAATAGTGAGAATTTTTACAAGTCTTATTCCCATTCTCGCTCTGCTTTTTCCTATTGTAAAAATTTCACTTTCTGCACCCTTTGAAGCATTTTCGGGAAATCTCGGTCTTATAGACCTTTATAATATGTTTGAAAAGCTGAATGTCAGTGTTTTTCTCGATATGATAAAAAATCCCGATACAAAAACGGCAGGAATTCTTTTTACCGCTTCAATAGTGCTTCTTTTGCTGTCTGTAGTGGTAATGCTGGTTCAGTTTCTTCTCAATATGCTTTCGTGCTCACCAAAGGGTAAGATAAGAAATTACATTGCGGATACAGCTTATCTCACAATAGCCGTTGCTGCGGCACTTTGCTTTATGCTTATTCCCGAAAACAGTGTTGTCAGCGGTACGCTTGGCATCGGAGCATATCTTTATGTTGTTCTTGTTATTGTAAATTTTGTTATTGATATTCTTTTCTTTAAGAATATGCCTGCCATAAAGCATGCCCAGTGCTATGTGGGCGGAATTCCCATTGAGGAATATTTCAGTATGGTTGAAAACGGTGTTCCCGCAGATGAGCTTCGTCAGGAAATGTACAGAAGACTCACAGCCATTCAGGAGGAGCAGGAAAAGAAATTGCAGGAAAGTATTACGGAAAAGGAGGAGAAATAAATGAGTGAGAATATAAAAACCGAAGTAAATGAACAGGAATATATGAGCTCTGTTACAGGCAACAGTGCTTATATGAACAGAATTTTCTGTTCAACAAAGGAAAGAGTTGCCTACATAGTAAAATCAAGCGTAGCCTCACTTTCTCTCGGTAAATATGATACGGGCTCGGATATCTTCCTTTATAAAATTTACGGTCTTTCTCCCGATGCCAGAGCAAATGCCGCCATAGGCCTCGGCATTTATGATATGGTAAACGATCCCTTGTCTGCTCTCATTATTGATAAAATGAGAACGAGATGGGGCAAATTCAAGCCTTTTCAGTGGTTGGCTCTCATTCCCAGTCTGCTTATGGGTATTGCTTCCTGCCTTATGCCCATAATCGCAGAGGGCAACGGCTTTGATGCCGCACAGAAGCTTATTTTTTATATGGTTATTGCTTATGCCAATGAAACCATCGGTGCATTTTTCGGGGGCGGAGGATATATCGATAATGTTTTTACGCCCAATCCCAATGAAAGAACATCGCTTCTTGTATCTGCGAAATTTATTTCAGAGCTGTTTGCAAAATTCCCCGAGCAGCTTATGGGAATTATGTTTGACCTTGTAAATAACGGAAAACTCAATCTTGACCTCGTTAAAATGTTTGCAGGCTTCAAGACATTCTGGTGGGTAATTGCAACAATCCCGTCTGTGTGGTGGGTAATTGTAAGTAAGGAGAGAGTTCCCCAGTCCATTGAACCGCCTCCTGCCTTAAAGGGCTTTTTCTCCGTATTCAGAAATAAGCCTATGCTTATTTATATGCTTTCGGGCTTTATCGGCGGAATTGACATCGGAACAAGTGAATCCCTCTATTATGACAGCGTTCTGAAATTCAATATGATGAATACTATTGCTGGTATTCCCGGTATGCCCATATCCTATGCCTCATATCCGTGGGCAACAAAATTCAGAAAAAAATTCTCAACCAAGTCACTGTGGATTATGCAGTCCCTTTCAATTACCGTATCAGAAAGCCTGTTCTTCCTGACGGGACTTATCGGCGGAAAGAAAAACGGCTTCTACAAAAAGAAGGTGCCTATGACTATTGCCGCCGCAATAGGAAACTGTCTTGAAATGGTTTTCTACGGAACAAAGAAAATTCTTGATCCTGAAATCAACTTTGAGGTTCTTGACTATTGCGAATGGAAAAACGGCTACCGTGTTGAAGCCACGATTAATCTTGCAAGAAGCTATATTGATAAGGTGAAGGGAATAATTCTCACTAAAATCAATGCCGTACTTCTTGAGAAATGGGCAGGCTTCCAGGTCGGTGTTGATGCGGTGCAGACAGATGAAACCATGTGGAGAATGTTCATCACCGCCTGCGGTCCGAAGCTTATATTCGATTATCTGTGCGTAGTTCCCATGCTTTTCTATAACATAGACAAGAAAACAAGAGAAAGAATGTATCTCGACCTCGAAAAATCCCGTGCCGCCACAGCAGCGAGAGAAAAGAGACTTCGCGATGCAATGGAAAACGGCGAGAAAATTGCTGAATAAACATAAAAATCCTCTCCGAGTTTTTTCGGAGAGGATAAATTTTTATTATATAGGAAATTGCTCGCGATGTGAGCAATTTACATATAACAAGAAACACCTACAGCCCCCAAGAGTGGGGGTAGGGGGTTGATAAATCGTAAGATTTTTTCTTATATTTATTTCAATAAAGCTTCAAAATCAAGAACTTCGATGCCTTTGTAGATTTCGTCACATTCTTCGAATGCACATAAAAGCCAGTCCTTGTCGTGGCAGTCGGAGGTCATAATGAAAGTGCCGCCGTGCTCTTTAATGAAATCTGCAATTTCTCGTCTGGGATAGGGGGTTGTTCTCTTTTTTCTTGAAATTGCTCCCGTATTGATTTCAAAGGGTATTCCCATTTTTATAAGATGAAGCGCCGCATCCTGCCAGGCTTTTATATAGCGGGGATCCTTTTCATCAAAAAGCTCGTAGTTTTCATTGAACTTTGTTACAAGGTCAAAGTGTGCGATGAAGCCTACTTCCTTGAGGTCGGCTATTTTTTTGGTCATTTCATAATAAGCCTCACAGTAGGAAAGCATATCACCGCCGAAATATTTCTCGGCATCTCTTTTCTGCTCGTCGCCGCTTCCGTCAACAGTGAGAAGATTTCCGTCAACATCAATATAATGCACTGCACCGAGGAAATAATCGAAGCCGTCACGGTCCATATCTGAAATTACATCAAGCTCACTTCCGCAGTAGATGTTGATTTTATCCTTATATTTCTCTTTAAGTGTATTGATTTCCTTTTTGTAAGCTTCAATTTTTTCTTTTCTTATGCAGTATGAAAGATCTCTTGAAGTGTAGGAATGTGTGGAAAAGCCCAGAGCGTGCATGCCGTTTTCGATGGCGGCAAGCACCATTTCTTCGGGTGAATTTTTACCGTCACAGTAGGTTGTATGAGTGTGGAAATTTGACTTTATCATAGAATTGACCTCAGTTGTTTTGATTTTCGCATTAATTATATAGGTAATTGTCGGTATAGTCAACAATAACTTGTTTTATGAGCGTTCTTGTGATATTATGAATAAAAATCGGTGAAGGGAGAAATGAAATGAGCAAGAAAAAATACGCTGACATTCAGTCTATGATATTTATTGCTCTCTTTGCCACACTTATGTGTGTAGGTGCATGGCTTCATTTTCCGTCTCCCGTACCCGCAACAATGCAGACCTTTGTTGTGTTTTGTGCATTGGGACTTATGGGGAGCAAAAAAACCTTTATTATGCTGGTGCTTTATGTTCTTTTGGGGGCCTTGGGGCTTCCTGTGTTTTCAGGCTTCACTGGGGGAATAGGAGCACTTACAGGTGCCACGGCAGGCTTTATCTGGGGTTTTCTTGCCGGTGTGCCCGTGTTTTATATCTTCGAGAAAAAGTATAAGGATAAAAAGGGCATTATAATAGGATATATAATATATATATTAATACATTATATACCGGGTGCATTGTGGTATTGCTTTTTTACAACCGGAGCACTTACACTTCACGGAATTCTGGCATCCTCACTTGTAACAGTGGCTCCCTTTGTCGTGCCCGATGCCATAAAGCTGATGCTTTCTTTTATAACCGTAAAAAGAGTGAAAAAAGCACTTGATTACAATTTTGTAAAAACTTGAAAAAGTTGTTGACAAAGACTATAAACTCTGTTATTATATGCCTATGCTTTATCAAGGTAAAGTGCTAAAAAGATAAAATTTGAAAAGAGGAAATTACTATGAAAAAGACATTATCCGTAATTCTTGCAGCTCTTTTGGCTCTCGGCTGTGTTCTTATGTTCGCATCCTGCGGCGGCAACACAGAGGAAACAACTGCTGCTAATGAAGAAACAACTGCTGCAGCATCCGATCTTGATTATATCAAGAATAAGGGTGAGCTGATCATCGGCTACACAGAATTTGCTCCCATGAACTATATTGATGACAACGGCAATTTCGTTGGTTTTGAAACAGAATTTGCTAAGGCAATCTGCGAAGAACTCGGTGTTAATGCAAAGTTCCAGCTTATCGACTGGTCTGCAAAGGAAACAGAGCTTGCAGGTAAGACCATTGACTGTATCTGGAACGGTATGACAATCACAGAAGAGAGACTTGAAACTATGTCAATCTCCACTCCTTATATGGCTAATAAGCAGGTTGTTATCGTTAAGAAGGAAAATGCCGATAAGTACACAAAGGCTGAAGATTTCGACGGTGCGAACGTTGTTGCTGAAATTGAATCAGCAGGTGAAGAGGTTGCAAAGACAGATGCTACATTTGCAAATGCAAACTACACCGCAGTTGATACACAGGCAAAGACACTTATGGAAGTAAAGTCAGGCGTTGCAGACTGTGCAGTTGTTGACTATGTTCTTTCAATCGGTATGATTGGCGAAGGCACAGACTATGAGGATCTTGTAGTTGTTGACTCTCTCGCATTTGCCGATGAAGAATACGGTATTGCATTCCGTAAGGGCTCTGATGTAACAGATGCAGTTAATGCTGCTATCACTGCACTTGTTAATAACGGCAAGCTTGCTGAAATCGCAGGTACATACAAGCTTACAGAACAGCTTATTGCAAAATAATTCGGTTAATTGAAAAATGCCGTCTTTCGAGGCGGCATTTTTTTAGTATTTCTACTTAATTTATATTGAGGTTGTTTACATGAATTTTGGTGTTGTAAACACGGAGCTCTTAAAAGGGTTCCTTGAAAACATAGAGCTTTTTACAATAACACTTGTCTGCTCATTGCCTTTAGGACTTATTGTTTCCTTCGGTTCAATGTCTAAATTTTCGCTCCTTCGTTTTCTTACAAAGAGCTTTGTATGGATTATAAGAGGAACCCCTCTTATGCTTCAGCTGTTTGTGGTTATGTATGTGCCCGGCCTTGTTTTCGGCTGGCAGATTCCGGGAAACAATCCCCGTATGACCGCGGCGGCAATAGCCTTTGTAATCAATTATGCCTGCTATTTCTCCGAAATCTTCAGAGGCGGTATTGAAAGCATTCCCAAGGGACAGTATGAAGCAGGACAGGTTCTCGGTATGACAAAGATGCAGACCTTTTTCAGAGTTGTGCTTCTTCAGGTCATAAAGAGAATTGTTCCTCCCATAAGCAATGAGGTTATGACACTCATTAAGGATACATCTCTTGCAAGAGTTATCGGCGTTCTTGATATCGTTATGGTTGCAGGACAGTTCTCTGCAAAGGGTATTATCTGGCCTCTGTTCTATACTGGTGTATTCTTCCTCGTTTTCTGCGGATTTTTTACCATTGTTTTCAACAAGGTCGAAAAGAAGCTCGATTATTTCAAAGCATAAGGAGGGAGAAATATGTCTATACTTGAAGTCAACAAGCTTACAAAAAGCTTCGGCAAAAATGAAGTTCTCAAGGGTATTTCTCTGTCTCTTGATGAAGGACAGGTTATGTCTATTATCGGCTCCTCGGGAAGCGGAAAAACAACACTTCTTCGTTGCATAAACTTTCTTGAAACTGCAGACAGCGGTCAGATTTTTGTTGACGGCGATATTATATTTGACGGTCAGGACAAGGCTCAGCACAAGGCAAAGGAAACAAGAGAAAAGCAGCTTAAAATCGGTCTTGTTTTTCAGCAGTTCAATCTTTTTCCCCAGTATAATGTCTTTGATAATGTTACCCTTGCGGTAAAGCTTAAGGCAAAGGAAAGACCTGATTATAAAAGCAACAAAAAGCAGATTTTGAAGGAAATTGATGAAAAGGCAGAAAAAATTCTTTCCGATATGGGACTGAGTGACAAAATGAGCTCATATCCCTGGCAGCTTTCGGGCGGTCAGCAGCAGCGTGTGGCTATTGCACGTGCACTTGCACTTGAACCGAAGATCCTTTTCTTTGACGAGCCCACATCTGCACTTGATCCCGAGCTTACCATTGAGGTGCTCAAGGTTATCAAGTCTCTTCGGGATATGGGAAGAACTATGGTGGTTGTTACTCACGAAATGGAGTTTGCCAAGAATGTTTCCGATAAGGTTATTTTTATGGCAGACGGTATAATTGAAGAAGAGGGAACTCCCGAAGAGGTTTTTGATAATCCTAAATCAGAAAAGACAAGGACATTCCTTGCAAAATCATTTGAATAAGTATTATAATTACCGCTTCTTTTTTGGAGCGGTAATTGTTTTTTCTGACAGGTTTGTTTGCGGCGGAATATTTTGGTAGTATTGCAATAAAAATATTAGGCTGTTTTGTTGATAATAAACATATAAAATGTTACAAATTGTAACCATCCAAAACGATAGGACGATTTTTGTGAGTTTTTCACAAAAAACCTAATAAAAAGAATTTTGTGAAAAGGAAAATATACTTGAAAAAGTGTAAATATAGGTGTTTCAAAATATTTTTTGTATAAACACTTGTGCAATATATACAAAAATGAAAAAGTTTTTGATTTGACATTTGAAAGTTCTTTGAATATAATGTGCAAAGCTTAAACCCGAAAGAATATTGAGTGCAAAAAAATACAGATTTTACTCGGTATAAATAGGATTGGAGTTTTATTATGAATATTCACAGTAACGGTGGCGAGGTTACGGGAAAGAAGAAGTTTTCCCTCAAGGCACACGGTATCAGCTCATATCACGCTGCTCCTGCAGTGTTTATGGTCTGTGCAGGAATTGCTCTCTCCACAATCATCAGTGATGTCCCTCCTGCAATAAATCAGGCTTTTGCTTCTTCTGTTGAGGAAGAGACAACAAAAACAGAAACTGTTCCTCAGTGGCTTCTTGAAAATGATAAGGATGCCCAGATTATTGAACAGCTGACTGCTGCAAAGCCCGATATTCTTGCTGCAGGCGTGCTTGATCTCAACAAGAATTCAGAAGGACAGACAGTTGACTTTAATTCATATCTTTCCTCAATTACGGAGGAGGATGCACAAAAGAAGCTGGATGAAATTCAGAAGGCAGACAGAGAAAGAGAGCTCTGGGAAGCAAGCGGCGAGGTTGTTGCAAGCTCAAACAGAAATCTTTATCTCGACCATTACAAATATCAGAGAGGCCCCTCCAACATTCCCAGTACGGGACAGTATACAAGCTGTGTTCCCGGACAGGTAATTTCTCAGATGCAGCCTCCCTCATCACTGACATTTGACGAAAACGGTGTTCCCGAAAATTATCTCTACAAAATAGAAGGTAAGTCTACTGCATATTACGGCGGCTATATGACCGCAACAGGCTCGGCTGTTCGTCCCGGTGTTGTTGCAGTTGATCCCAGAGAAATCCCCTACGGAACAGAAATGTGGATTGTATCCTCTGACGGCAGATATGTTTACGGTTTTGCAAGAGCCGAGGATACAGGCGGTTTTATCTACTGGCCCAAGGGTGCAACGGTAGATCTCTATATGAACACATATGCAGACTGCTGTGTATGGGGTTGGAGAGGTGTAACAATCTACGTTCTTCCCACATCATATAAATAAAATCAACGGAGTGTTCTTTGGAACACTCCGCGTTTTTTTTGTTTGCTTCTTAACAAGCTTATTTATGCTTTCTTTGTTCTTATAAGATAAACTGCTATTGATGTGAGAGCAAAGGCTTCATTCAGTGTGCCCGCTATTGAGCCATTTGATATATTATAAATAAACCAGCAGACACACACGGGAATTGACAGATATTTGAGAAGCCTTGTGTTTTTCTGCCAGTTGGCAATTGTGGCAAAAATTGAAGCAATAAAGGGGAGTATGCTCCAAAGACTGTCCCAGGTTATAATAACACTGCCTGCACAAAGCACTATAAAGATAGCGGGGATGATGTTGTTCTGTGCCCATTTCTTTTCACGGAAGCTGTAAACCACACCTCGCAATACATTTATGAGGTTCATGGCAACAGGTGTAAAAAGACCGAGGCAGGCAAAATGAAGACACCATACGAATGAGCATAAGGACATAAGAATAAGAATTGTGCGGTGGCGTTTAAACTGATACATCGCGACAGCAATACCCATAGCAATAAAGCCGAATATCTGAGCGATGAGATTTTGATGCTGAATAAATAATTCTGACATAGGTCTTCTCTTTTCTGAAAACGATGGTTTTGGTAATAATTATAATTATTTTTTATTATATAGGAAATTGCTCGCGATGTGAGCAATTTACATATAACAAGAAACACCTCCAGCCCCCAAGATTGGGGGTAGGGGGTTGATAAATCGTAAGATTTTTTCTTATTTGGCTGTCAAATATGCTGTTATTGTTTAATTTTGTCTTATAGATTTGAATTCCCACAGTTTGTTAAATGAAATATCTCGTTTGCACTCGATATGAAATAATCCTGGGGATTGTGAAATATCTCATTTTATTCGATATGAAATAGGAACCTGACTTCGTCAGAACCTTTTTATTCGCTTTGCTCATAATAAAATTCGTCTCTTAACATTTGCGAAGCAAATATTTCATAGCGAAGCTATTTCAATTACGAGGTAATATTTCACTCGCCTAAGGGCGAATTTCATTGAAAAAAGCACTTCCTGAGAAGTGCTCAGACTGCTGACAACCTTCTGTCGAAGATTGTCGTTTTTTTTTGGTGCGAATGACAATAACGGAATAATTTATCGGTTCCGTTGC
>JAZNRX010000203.1:0-14958 GCA_045590915.1 Acutalibacteraceae bacterium
GTGTTGTTTCCCGCCGAAGAAGACGAGATTAAAAAAACAACTACGCTGGTAGAAAGTCGGGAGGAAGGTTTTTCGGACAGGGGTTCGACTCCCCTCGCCTCCACCAAACAAGAGTCAGACGAACACCTACTACTTCTTCACAGGCGGATTTGCCGTGAGAGTGGAACTCTGACAGAAAAGCAAGAACCAAGGTTAGAAATAGCCTTGGTTTTTTGTTTGCATTGAGTAGTTGAGAATATTGTTGAAATATGTTATACTGCAAATATGAGATCTATCAAAGGAGTGTTTTTATATGAATATAAACTCTAAACTTTATACACACGAAGCTGATGAAGCGGCATTAAAAGCACTTCAAGCTATCCCCATTTTTTCGCAATTACTAAAATCTTTTATGAAGGTGTGGAGTGAAAAACAATTTGCTCTACAGAACATGTCTTCAAATCTTAAATTGAGCGAAAAACAACTACCTAAATATTATAATATGTTACCACCAATATGCGAAAAATTAGGCATTGATGTTCCGGATTTATATTTAACTCACGATGTTAATCCAAATGCATACACAAGTGGTGATACAAAGCCTTTTATTGTTATAACCTCTGGTTTGATTGAAACAGTACCTGATGAATTAATTCCTACCGTTCTTGCACATGAGTGTGGACACATAGCGTGTCATCACGTTTTATATCATACCATGGGAAGAATGTTACTCAATGGTACACTTATGGGGTTAAATTTCTTTGGCATTAACGAAATTGCAATAGTGCCTTTAAAGCTTGCTTTTTTTCATTGGATGCGTTGTAGCGAGTTTTCAGCAGATAGAGCTGCTGCAATTTGTGATGGTACATCTGATAATATAGTTAAAATGTGTATGGCTTTTGCCGGATTTGATAAAGACATTTGCGGCGAAGGAAATACAGAAGCTTTTATGGAGCAGGCTATCGAATACAAAAAAATGGTCGATGAAGATAAATGGAACAAAACACTAGAATTTATGATGTATAGCCAAGAAACCCATCCTCTTGTTGCTGTTAGAGCCTATGAATGCGCAGAATGGACAAAAGGTGAAAGTTTTGCAAATATCACGGCTCTTTCAAAATGTGCAGGCATCGAAACAGAAGAAAATATATTGCTACCTATTCTCAAAGATTACAAGTATTATCTTGGTGAAAATTACGAATCTGTAGTTAATTCTTTTTCTGAATGCGGATTCACTAATGTTTTTGCAAACAGAGTTACCGAAGCTGAAAAAAATAAAAAGCCCGGTGAAGTTATATCAATTAGTATCTGTGGAAATGAAGGCTTTTCTAAAGGAATATGGGTACCTGCTAATGCAGATATAGTTATTACATATTATGATAAAAAGACGGAAAAAGAGATATGCGATGAGCATCCTGATGAAATCAAACTCTGCCATTCTTCAAAACATTATCAAGGTGTTAACTATCAAGAAGTTGTTGAAGAATTCAAAAATATGGGATTCAAAAACATTTCATGCGAAGCTAAACAAGATATAAAATTAGGTTGGCTGTTGAAAGAAGAAAGTGTTCAAAAAATTCTTATAAATGATAATGGTAGTTTTAAATCAGGTGATTGGGTACACAAGAACGCTATAATTAGTATTATTTTCTATTCATCAAAGCAGACAGATGAACAATAAACTGTGTCCATGATATTGAATTAAAATCTATATTAAAAAAAGACTCCCTTTGCCAGAAACTGTAGAGGGAGTTTTTGTCGTTTATGGATGTTGCTATGACGAACAATTATATGATATAATTAAACGTAATAGTAACGACTTTACGATACAGAAATAATGAAAGGCAGAGGATGCTGAAATGTTCCTCTGCCTTTTATTTCGAAGCTTTTAATAAGTGAAAGTGTATTCGTAGCCTTCTACCCATTTTCCGTCGTCGAAATCGCGGAAGCGCAGAAGCACCTCGTTTTCATAGACCTCTACCACAGCACCGATGCCTGTTTCATAGCCCTCGACGGCGTGCTCGGTGGCTTTGGGCATATTCACCTGCTGAACACCGTTTACCCTTGAAACACTGTAGGAAGAAAGGGCAAAATGGGTGTGTCCGCAGAAGAAGATAACATCTTCATAATCGTCAAGCACCGAGGAAAGTCTGTCACTATCACCCACTTCAACATAGTTTACGGGGTGATGGGCGAAAACGAATATAGGCTTATTTTCCTTTGATGCCTCGTCTAAAACACCCTTAAGCCAATCAAGCTGTTCATCCGAAATATCAATACCGTTTACGGAATCACTTTCGGTTGAAAGAACAACGAAATAATAGCCGTCAATAACCTTGTAATAATTATTCTTTTCAATTTCACAGCCAGCAAAATTTGCATACTTATTGAAACGCTCATACATTTCCTCATAACCGCCGGTGCCGTTGGCATAATCGTGGTTACCGGGTGCAATTATGAGATTTTCGGCAGGAGAAAGAGTTTTGAGAGCTCCGAAAAAGAAAATACTTTCAATATCCTGTCCGTTCATGGTGTTGTCACCGAGAAAAACAAGGGTATCATTGTCCTTTGCATAATATACCTCCTGAAGAAGCTCGGTATATTCCTTGAAGGTCTGAAAATTATTTCCCTCAATGTGAATATCGGAAAATACGGTAAAGGAGGTTTTAAGCTCATCCGCATTTTTTGCCTCATAGCTTTCAAGGGGAGTCATCATAGTGGTTAATGGCAGCATAACAAGTGTGAGAACAGTGGCAATAAGGTGCTTTGCAAAATTAATTACAGTTTCCATATTAATCCTCTTTCAGATAAATTGTTGTAGTAATTATAGCATTCCGGATGAATAAAAGTAAATATTATTTTTTCATCCATTGCTTGCTGTCTTCAAGTCCTACGGATGCACGGAGGATGAGTCTTGCATCTGCGGCGGAAAGTTTATCGGTACTTGCAACATTTGAAGCCTTGTAATAGCAGGACTCTTCACTGTATTTTTCAAGTCCCACAGAGGCACGAAGAGCAAGTCGGGCATCGGCTGCGGTAATTTTTCCGTCACCGCTCACATCACCGTATACTACAATTTCCTTTTTACTTCCGTCTGCCATTGTCAGAATCATACCTGTTCCCATCAAGGCATTTTCAGTAACAGTTTTACCGTCTGCTGTTTTGATAACAGCATTTTTTCCAGACTGCGAAAGCAGCTCTTTTGCTGTATATCCGCAATTTACAAGAACATTTTTTCCGTCTTCTTTTGCATTATCAGTATCTGTAAATGTAACTTCAATTTTCGGAATTTCATTATGACCGGAAATATATTTCTTGCAGACATTACAATAAACACCTGCTGTATAGCCTGCACTTTCGGTTGTTGCGGGAATTTCAGGGTGGTTTTCACTGTTTTTGTGGGTGCAGAGAATTTCAATTTCACAGGTATCGGAATATGTGATGCCGTTATAAATAAATGATACAGTTATAACAGCCCTGCCCTTTGATTTTCCCTGAACAGTTCCGTTTTCAACTGTCAGAACGCTGTTATCTGAGGAAGAAAAGCTCACTGTCTGATTAAGGGGCAGAATACTCACTGATAAGGTCATTGTCTTATCATCATCAAGCTGTGTTTTGGGAGCGGTAATTCTTATTGAAGGCTTTTTTACATTCACCGTAAAGCTGTCTGAATATCCCTTATAGGCTACGGTTACGGTCTTTTCTCCCACGCTGTCAAGGGATACATCCGTTACACTGAAGCCCTTTGTCAGAGGCGTTTCACTGTTGTCGGTATAAATAACCTTTATGCGAAGGCCCGAGAAATCTGCGGTATCACCGATAAAATATTCCGTTTTTTCGGGAAGGGCTTCAATTTCTATGCCATTGACAGCCTTTTTTACATTGGCATAGGGCACTTTCACAAGAAGAAGATCCTTTTCATCCGAAAGAGTGTCATTCATTTCAATAACCAGTTTACCGTCCTCATAATTAAAGCCGTAAACCGACATATACGGATTTACATCACGGGAAACAGTATAGATTTTTTCGGTTTCTTTTTCTTCGGGAGAATATTTATAAATTCCGTCAGCCTTGGAGAAGAGAAGCTCGGCTCCGCCTGCGGCAAGGCAGGAAAAATTGTCTGAATAATAGCTTGTTGCAGAAATCTCCCATGTGGACGAAATATCAAGAAGCTCCTCTTTTGTTCTCATATCACAAAGCTTTCTTTTTCCGCCGTCTATATAATAGATATTATCCTCACAAAGCACAAACTGCGCATCGGAGCTCTGCCAGAAATAGTTGTCATATACGGTGTCTGTGGGTGTTTTATCAAAATCGTTGGCTGTGTGGCCTGTAGCCTTTATTCCGTCAGTAGAGCGAAGGAAATTATTGTGATAAACTCTGCCTTCAATACCCTCACCGGACGAATACCACAGGGCACCGTCATCCCATGTAACATCAACATGATAGCGCTTGCCGTCTATTTCAACTATATTCCAGCCGTGCATAAGGCTTTCGGAAGAGCAATAGTAATTTTTTATTCCGACTCTGTTGAGAAGATACATATATGCCATGGCATAGCCCTGACATACCGTATTTCTTGTGACAAATGCGGTGTATGCCGTGTGAGAAAGAAATTCACCTGTATAGTTCGGCTCATACTGTGTCCACACTGCAAGACGGTCGTGAAGAAGAAGTGCTTTTTCTACGTCGGAAAGTGCAGTATTGTTTTCAATCCCTGCAAGAATACCGTCTGCCGCCGCCTTAAAATCCTTGAGCATAGCGGCATATTCCTCTTTTGTATCTGCATAATCACCGTAATTAAGCTCTATATGTGTCAGTTTGTCAGCACCTGCAGCTCCCAACGACGAAACATTGAAGGCTTCAGGAATGGCGTAAAAAATAAAGCTCATAAGAGACTGACTCAATACACGGGGAATGGAAAACTCCGAAATATCCACGGAAGGCTGACAAGAGGAAATTGCGGTGACAATATACTGTCGCAGAACATCCGCATCAACATATTTTTCAAGAGCCTTAACAGACTCCGTCATATTATCCGAGGAATATACAAGCTCGGGATAATACAATTTATTTTCCTGTGCACCGGCATATACTCCCGCGGAAATCAATGAGAGAAGAATGAGCGAGAGAAGAAAAGCCGAAACAATTTTCTTTATCATAAAAACCACCCTTAATATGACTTATTTCTATTTTAACACTAAAGCCGCCATAAATCAAACCGTATTTTTTGGCAAACAAAAATCAGCAGAGGAGAGCATTGCCCTCCCCTGCCGTAAATTTTATTTACCAATAATATGACGAATCAGAGTCATTCAGAGTATACTTATAGTTCTTTACAAAATCGGGAGCATCGTCACGGCTGAGATATTTCACATTATATGTGCCGTCGGTGTATTTTACAAGGCACAGATAACCGTCATTGAAGGTATATTCGTGAAGCTTCATAAGTGAAGTAAGAGTATTTATCTTCTCCTTGTCTGTTATCTTGTTTTCGGCAACACTGCTTTCAACAAGAGAAATATCATCAGAAATATAGTAGAAATCATCTATGAATACAGGATATGAATAGAAGTCAAACATATAGTTTCTTGTACTGTATCTGTAATAGGAGAAAATCTTATTGAGATCATATTCGCGGAATGAGACGGACTCTATTTCAAGCTCACTGTTGAAGCAATCGGAAAGACCGAAACTATTCAGAGCATTGAGTGTATTCACCATATCCTCGGTGATGATCAAATCATAGCTCTTGTCCTCGCCTCTCATTCCTCCGAGTCCCTGATACTGCATTGTATCTATATAAAGATACCTTGTATCCTCAGACTCTTCGAGGAAAGGCTCATCATCAAAAATCTCTTCATCCTCAATGTCATCAGAGGGATTTTCCTTCTTATCCTCTTCAACAATGATGTCGGGCATCATAACCTGTGTCACGGGCTCGGTATAAGTCATTTTATATACACTTATGTCACCGCGAAGCTGTGCATAAACATCACTGTTAATGCCGAAGCTTAAAATACCCTTTTGTGTCTTGTTTGAGAGATAATAATCCTCATAGGAAAGAGAGGAAATATCCTTATATACCGCATCCTTAAGAGTCTTGAACTGCTCTTCTGTAAGGTTTAACACCCTGTTTTCCTGAAGGGATGTGCTTCGTGCGGTAACAACGGAATATTTATAGGTAAAGGCAAGATTATATGCATTTGACTCGTCAATATAGCCGTACTTATTATACTCAGCTTTGAGATCCTCCATTGTAAAGGTGTTATATATGAAATTATATATTTCATCCTTGAAGCCCTTAAGGTCGGTAAGCTTCAGAAGCTCGTAAATCTCATCACGGCTTGTGAGGGTATGCCGTCTTTCAGAGGTTTTGCCGTTTTTGAGGTTATAGCGGATAACGATTTCACTTGCGAAATCGTCATCATCCTCAATTTCAACTATTTTCCTGTTGAATTCCAGAATATTATCTATATCTTCGGAGTCCTTCATTGCGGGAAGAAGACGGAAGAATGTGGGCTCATAGGCATATACAATATCGTTTGTGTTCCAGTTAAAGTGCATATTACTCATGCCTATACGGGAATATGAAACAGGAATTGAAAGCTCAACGGACTCAATTTTACTCTTATCGGGAATATAATCAGAATATCCGAAGGCACCTGTCATACACACTCCGTAAATAAGGCAGACAACAGTCATATGTATAACGAACTTATAAAGAGCCTTGAGAATTTTCATAAAATTACGCTTTAAGAAAATTTCCGCAATAAGATATAAAGCAAAGGCGGCACCAAAGCCTGCGGCGGCAATAACACTCTTTTCGGTCCATTCAATTTCACTTAAAAGCACCGATGAGCCCAGAAGACATAATTCAAAAATTGTGAGATTGCTTAAAACCTTATTTGTGTTGAGGAAGCCGCAATTTTCAGCCTTAATTCTCTTAAAGAGAAGCGAGCCCAGCACTCCCAATCCTGCGGCAATTATGAACCATGGGAAATGTATGAAAAGCTTCGGGATATACCATGAAGCTGTCTCTTTGTCAATACGGAGCGTCAACTCACCCTTTTCAATAAAGCCTCTTGCAAAAGCACTGATTTCCTTTGCAAAGAATAAAAGCGGATTATAATCCGAGGTGCTTTCAAGAAGAGACTGTGAATTTGAGCCCCAATAATCGTGGTCCGTCAAATAAAAATCCTGAATCCATGCATTGAGAGTGGAGGAGGGCAGGAATGCTCCTATAATTCTTTCTGTGAGGAATATTATTATTGTGGGAGCAAAAAGCAGGGCAACAGAATAAACAACCGCCTCCGACACGGTGCCCACGCTTGAAAATACCACTGATGCCACAGAGAAGCATATGAGAGAGAAAACCGATAGTCCGCAATACATATGAAGCATTACAAGTGACATCTGCCAGGACGAACCGAGGAAAATCAGATTCACCGCATATGAAAGCACAACGGGAATTATTGCGGCTCCGATCAAAAGCACCACGCCTGCACAGTATTTTGACATAAACAGCGTGCTTCTTTTTATTCCGAGACTGTAAAAAACATTGACGGTCTTCTTATCGCAAATAAAACTGAACAGTCTTATTGCAACAAGGATTGCCAGAATTCCCAGAACACCGAAAAGAATATAGAATTCCGCAGGATCACTCATATCAAAGACAAAAAATTTATATCTGTCCCTTGAAAGAAGCTTTTCCCCCGCATAATCGGAGTCACCGAAATCTATATTTATAAAGTTAATAAGAGGCACAACCGCCATAAGAAGTGTCTGCACAAGGGTGATTATGACAGCGGGAACAAAGCCTGCGGAAAGTCCGCTGAAAAAGGAATATGCCGCACCCTTTTTCTTACTTAAAGATTTGCGAAAAATCATAATCCACACCCTCCACTTCTTCAAGGAATATTTCCTCCATTGTCATGGGGAACTGTTCAAGATAAACAGGGCCCATAGCCTTTATAAGAGCCTGCGCCTTTTCTTTTTCTCCCTTGACGGTAATTGTTATAAGTCTGCCGTCCTTGTTGAATTTACTCAGGGGAACCATTGCGAAATCCTCTTCGTATTTATCGTCATCCTCAGCAAATGCCATACGGTATTTTGTGAAATCGTCTCCCACATCTGCCATATTGTGATCAAGCACCAGTTTCTTACCGTTAATAAGTCCGAAGCGGTCACACATATCTCCCAGATCATGAAGATTGTGAGAGGAAATAATCACGTGTGCACCTCTGTCCTTTGCATATTCCGTCACAAGATTTTTTATAATCTGTCTTTTCTGGGGATCAAGTCCGTCAAAGGACTCGTCGAGAAGCAGGAAATCGGGATTTGTTGCCATGGCAAGCACCAATTCAGCCTGACGCTGCATACCCTTTGAAAAGCCGTTGAGATTCTTTTTCGGATCAAGACCGAAAACATCCGTGAGTCTTCTGAAGGTTTCATAGCTGAAATTGCTGTAATAGCCGTTATAGAAAGCCGCCATCTTATTCATATTGGCATATGCCTTAAAATAAATATCATCGGGCACATAGAAGAGACGGGATTTCTGCCTTGCATTATCATATATATTTTCGCCGTCAAAAAGCACCTCACCGCTGTCTGCCTTATAAACACCTGCAACGGTTTTGAGAAGCGTGGTTTTACCTGCGCCGTTATAGCCTATAAGACCGTAGACAGTACCCTCGGGCACCTTGAAGCTCAGTCTGTCAAGAGCTGTATATTTTCCGTAGCATTTTATGAGATTTTTAATTTCAATCAAGGAAAATTCCTCCTTCCGTGACTTTATTCTATCATAATAAAAAACCTTAACGCAATAAGGTTAAGGTTTTCTTAAAGATTTCTCAAATCAATCATTAAATAAAAAATCTTCTATAACATCAAGATATTCCGAAACCGTTGCATCAATACTGTTATATATTTCGTGACGGCAGTCACTGAAACGGACAAGCCTTCCGTTTTTTACCTTTGAAATGAACAAATCCTCCGCTTCACCGACGACCGTAGAGTCCTCCTCGGGCTGACAAAGAAGAATTTTTGCAGTAATTTTAGCATTTCTCTTATCATCAAGATTAAGAGCACTTACCTTTATTGCCTCGTTTACCCAACGGTATGAGGGAGCAGCTGTCTGATATTTTTCATTACTGCACCGCTTGGCGTGATAATAGTCAAAGCGCGCCTTACTCGTATCGTGGCTTTCCTCATAGGTTCTTTCGGGGTTGAAGCCCTTATAGCCCACCACCTTTTCCTTTTCTTTACCCAGAAGAATGAAAAGACGGGTAACTATTTTTGCAATCCCCTCGGGAATACCCGCGGTTTTTGCCTTTATCATAGGAGCTGAAAGCACAGCCTTACTGAAAACATCGGGATATTTCTGCAGATGCTGAACGGATATTGCACCGCCCATTGAATGAGCATAAAGATATAAGGGAAGCTCGGGTGCCGTTTTTCTTATAACCCTTTTCACAAGCTTCTGCAGATCCTCAACATACTGGTCGAAATATTTTATATGAACAACCTCGGGAGCATCATTGTGGCGGTGTGAATAACCGTGTCCGCGGTTGTCAAGAGCAAAAACATTGAGTCCCATATGGAGAAAATACCAGCACATCTCACGGAACTTTTCCGCAGACTCGGTAAAGCCGTGGCATACGGCAATATTACCCACAGCATTTTCAGCCTTATAGAAAACATAATGGATTTTCTTTCCGTCAAGAGCCTCAAAATAACCGTCCTCAAGCCTCTTTTCAAGATAAGGCTCAACAGTATTTCTCATAGCCTCTTCAAAATTATTTTCACTGATAAAATAATCTCTGTTCATAATAAAAACCTCCGCAAATCATAATTCAGCGATGCTGAATTATGATAGTTTTATTCACACCTACAGTGTGAGTTCTATTGTGCTTCGCACAGTGGTATTTTGCTTCGCAAAGCTTCGGAACCTTCGGTTAGCATTGTGATGTACTTCGCACAAATATTTAAAACACAAATGCAATCAAACTTCAGCAATGTGCCGAAGGCACGAGCGTATAGAGCGAAGCGGAACAAGACACGAAGTGTCTTCCTCAACATTTTCCGAAGGGAAATATATCACTCATTCCGACGGAATGAATATAAGAACCTGACTCCGTCAGAACCTTGTTATTCGCGTTGCTCATAATGCACTGCCCTTCAGGGCAATATCACTTCTGCGAAGCAGAAATATCACTATCATAATTCAGCAGTCGCAGACTGCTGAATTATGAAGCCTGTCATATCGGGACCGCCGGGGTGGATGTCGTAGCCTTGCCAGCCCACAACCCTGTTCTGCGAGGGAATTACAAGTAAATTCTGTCCGTTCATTCCACCCTTACTGTAGGCATCACCGTGGCCGTTGGGAGAAAGCTCATACTGTCTTTCCAGCACCCTCTTCACCCAAGCCTCAGACACAATTCTTTTGCCGAGATATTCACCGCCGCCCAGATACACTCCGCCTATTTTTACCATATCCTCAACTCTTATATAAAGTCCCGTACCGCCCATAGCGTGTCCCTTGGGACAGCAGCTCCATGCGGCTTCGCGAAACAAAAGAGGCTCGAATATATTTTCCCAGCAGAATAAGAAAAGGGGCTTTCCCGATACCTTATTTACAATCCTTGAAAGAATGTAATAGCCTGCATCGTCATAGCGCCTTTCGGTATCAGGCGGACATATCCATTTTTTCAGCATAATTTCCTTAAGATAGTCGGGATTATATTTTGATGCATCAAAAACATCAATATCGAAGCCTCCGGGGAAACCAACCCTGTGCCGCATCAGCATATCGAGTGTGGTTTCATCCCAATATCTATCATATCCATCGGGGCACTCATCACCCAAAAGCTCCGTCACGGTATTGTCAGTATGGATAAGCCCTCTGTCACAAAGAATTCCTATTGCAGTAACAGTAAAAACCTTTGACACGGAATATATGTTCTGACAGGGGTTATTTTCCTTTATAATAACCCTTTCGGGAGGATTGCTTCCGACAATTTCCGCAACCGAAAAGGCTCTGCCGTCATTCTCCTTTAAGAATGCGGCAAAATCATCAAGAAATTTACTCATTTCACACCTCTTATTTCAACACACAAGCACTGAGGACGGGAAGCACCAATTCTCCCGCAACCGCTTTTTCATCAAGAACATCTGTGTATTCCTTATCAAGTGTTACCGTCTGTTCATTTTCGGAGAAATTGAAAATAAAGATATAATCCCCGCGTTTTCTTATAAGAACATCCTTTGATGTCCTGATTTTTGTATCAGGCTCTATTCCCAGCTCGTTTATGAGCATCTCACAGAAATCATCGGTGAAATCCTCATCGTTTCTGAAGGCGGTGTAATATGCAGTTCCCTTGCCGTATTTATTCTTTGTTACGGCAGGCTCGCCTGCGAAAAAGTCCGAGGTGTATGTTCCGAGAATTTCGGCACCCTTCGAGTGAATGACATCAAGGATAACCTGTGTTTTATAGGCTTTACCGTTAAATTCAGCGGTTCCCTCTTTACCCTCGGGAATACCGCCTGATTCCTCTGCCCATATTCCGAAGACCTTTTTAAGATTATCGGCAGGAAGACCGCCGTAATATACCATATCATCCTTATCGGCAACCGCAAAGAGATAGTTTGCAACGAAATTTCCGCCGTTTGCGATATATTCCTCAATCTTTTCCTTGACTCCGTCCTTAAGCATATACATAAAGGGGGCAATAACAAGGTCATATTTTGTGTAATCATCGGTTTCGCTTATAACATCACAGGAAATCGAGCGAAGCGTAAAGGGACGGTGCCATTTTTCACATTCACTGAAATAGTCACGGTGAATGTTGTTATAGCCGCAAAAATGACGGGTGGCGTGGGAATTGTCCCAGTCACAGATAACTGCAACACGGCTGTCACAAAGTCCTCCGGTAACACCGCCTAATTTTTTTAAGTCCTTACCTAATGCGGCAACCTCTCTGAATACTCTTGTTTCGTTTGTACCTATATGGTCAACCACTGCGCCGTGGAATTTTTCGTGACCGCCGCGGCTTTTTCTCCATTGGAAATACTGTACGGAATCCGCGCCGTGAGAAACTGCAAGAAGTGATTTTTGCTTATGTCTTCCCGTTGGATGAAGCACATTCACATCTCTCCAGTTTACAAGTGAGGGGGAGCTTTCCATAAGGAAGAAGGGCTTTCCGCCGCCCATTGAACGATATATATCGTATGTGAAGGACCACTGTCTTGCAACCTCAAGGGGATTTTCGGCATCAAAGGGCGGATATGAATCGTAGGAAATCAGATCAAGCTTCTTTGAAAGCTTCTGGTAGTCAATGCCGGTGTAATGCCCCATCATATTAGTTGTTACGGGAATGTGGGGAGTGAGCTCTTTTAAGGGCTCAATTTCATTTTCAAAAAATGAAATATGACTGTCGGAAACAAAACGGTTCCAGCAAAGCTTCAGTGCGGAAACGTGGTTTTCTCCTCTGAATTTCGGAGATGAAATCTGCTCCCAATCGGTTACTCTGTGACTCCAGAAGCCGTTCCACCACTTGAAGTTAAGCTCCTCAATATCATTGTGATATTTCACCTTGAGCCAATCGCGGAAAGCCTCCTGACAAAGCTCACAATGACACTCACCGCAGTATTCATTTGATATATGCCACATCTTAAGTGCGGGGTGGTCCTTGTAACGCTCAGCGAGCTTTGTATTGATATTGCGCACCTTTTCCCTGTAAATGGGTGAAGTAAGGCAATGGTTATGCCTTACACCGAACTCGTTACGGATACCGCTCTCCTCCACACGAAGCACCTCTGGGTACTTCTGTGCAAGCCACGGGGGTCTTGCACCTGAGGGTGTGGAAAGTATTACGGATTTGCCGTTTTCGTGGAGCTTATCCATAATTCTGTCAAGGAAGCCCCAATCGTAAACACCCTCCTCAGGCTCTATCACAGACCAGGCAAAAATGCCTACCGTGGCACTGTTTACGTGAGCCAGATTCATAAGGCGCATATCCTCATCCCAGATTTCGGGAGTATCAATCCATTGGTCAGGATTGTAGTCACCGCCGTGTATTATATGCTCAAAAAATTTTTTTGCCATTATGTGTACCTCTGTAAATTTATTTGTGATATTATATCATAAACCATAACAAATAAAAAGTATCATACTGCCCTAAAAATATTGAGAAATTTTATGGTATATGATAATATAAGTTTTAGAGTGGGTAAAACGTATCCGAATCAGATTTTGGGATAGTCTTTTCCACTCATATTTCGTTAAAATACTTAATCACAAAATTCTGCGACCTTAAATGGATGAGGTTTCGAGGAATTTTGTTCGTATTTGACTTCAGATAGGCTGGCGCCTTTCAAAGGCAAATCGGGCAAAAGTGCCGAAACCTCGCCATTTAAGGCTGGTTCGGATACGCTTTACCCACTCTATCAAAAGGAAGTGTTGCTTATGTCAGAAACCCCGCGTATTATTCAGAACGCTTTTAACACCCCTGTTCCCCCACCCAAAACAAGGGTTTCCTGCCGTGGAATTGTAATCCGTGACGGCAAGCTTTTATTATCCTACGAAAGCAAGAAAGACGTATATATGAGCCCCGGCGGCGGGCTCGAGGACGGAGAAACCTCCGAGGAATGCTGTGTACGAGAAATCGCAGAGGAAACAGGCTACACTACAAAGGTAATTTCACCCATTGTTATAATCGATGAATATTTTGATGATACACTTTTCGTATCAGAATACTTCCTGTGTCAGGTTGTGGGACAGGGTGAAAGCTCCCTTACCCCTACTGAAATCGACCACGGAATGATGCCACGCTGGGTACCCTTGGACGAGGCTGTTGAGATTTTTTCGCATTACCCCGAAAAAACACCGGACCATCACAGTCTTTATCTACGTGAATACACACTTCTTACAAAATACATTTTAAAAACAGAGTAAATAATATTGCCCCGGCAATCAAAAAGTGATAAACTAATTTTAAATTCTACTCTATGAAAGAGGTCTTGTTATGATAACAAATGCAGAATGGAAGGGTATCCGAGGCTCACAGCCCGCACCCGACCAGATTATGATTTCAATAAAGGGTGATGCCGCTCACGCTATGGCAATCAGATGGCGCACCGATACAACCGTAAACGAGGGCTATGCCCTTTACAGAGAAAAGGGCACAGAGGAATGGCTCAGAACAGCTGCAGAGAAGCACTATTTTGAAACAGATATGGACGAAAGCCATTTTCACTTTGCACACCTTACAGGTCTTAAGGCAGGTACATATTATGAATACACCTGCGGTGATGACCTTAACCGCAGTGAGGTTTACACATTTAAAACTGCTGTTGAGGATTGCACGAAGTACTCATTCCTTTGTATTTCAGATATTCAGGCAGGTGATGCAGAGCCCCCTGCAGACTATTCATCACTTAACGAGGTGCTTAAAAAGGTTCTCAAGGAGCACCCCGAATGTGATTTCATCCTTACAGCAGGTGACAACACAAACTGCGGACAGACCGATATTCAATGGACAGGTCTTTTCGAGGGCTTCAAGGGTGTGAGTGAGTCAATTCCCGTAATGTTCTGTATGGGTAACCACGACGATATGGGATTTTCAAGCTACTTCACCAAGGAGGACAAATATTATTCCGAATATGCGGAATATTTTACCCATCAGCTGTGGGGCTCCTACGAGCACAACGGTCCCGAGGACAGACCCATTGCAAACCATTCATTTGACTACGGTAACACACGCTTCTGTATGATTGGTACAAGTGGCTACGAGGAGATGAATGAATGGCTTCTTCAGATGAGTGAGTGTGACAAAACTTGGAAATTCGCAACTCACCACTTCCCCGTGTGCTATGCAGGTCCATGTATTGAAAATGATGATACATACCCTGCTCTCAGAGATGGTATGGATAAATATGATATTGTTTTCTCAGGTCACGAGCACAGCTACGCAAGGTCAT
>JAZNRX010000204.1:0-5347 GCA_045590915.1 Acutalibacteraceae bacterium
TAACCGACATCGGGAGAATAATCAATAGGATTTTAGATAAAAGAGGGGTGATTTGTAAAATATTTTATGTTTACTGAAGAAATTGTACAACATTACCCGACCTGTAAGGTCACAATTTTAATGAAAGGAAAAAATACTATGCAAAAATCGATTTCTATTATTTTAGCAGTTTTATTGCTTGTATCTTGTATACCGATGTTTGCAAGTGCGGCAGAGCAGATAACTCTTACAGATGACAATGTTGTAACCTATCCCACAGCAGAAGGCTCGATTTATGCGGGTCAGAAAATAGGCGATTACATTACCCTTGCAGGCGGAGAAGTGCGTTATGATTTGGACGGCAGCGGCACTCTTGACGAGGGGGAAACGGTAGCAGGTAAATTTGATATCGTTGACGAGGACAAGGAAACAATAATTACTACTAAAGGCAAAAGCGTAACTATTAAATTTATACCTGACGATATTGCGGCGTATACTGAAATTGCAATTACAAAGAAGATTTCCGTAATGGGCAACGGAAGACCTGTTACTATCGTTGAATATCCCACTTACGGCGAAATAGAGCCGGGCGCAAAGCTCAGAACTCTTACCTTTACAGGCGGTAAGGTTATAGACAATGAAACACAGGAAGAGGTTGCCATCAGAATGTGGAGATGGAAAAATCAGGCAACAGTTGTAAATGAAAGCGGTTATTATCCTGTAAATTTATATTTTACAGATACCAATAATTATTCAACAGTAAGTTCTCTGTCTTTTTATGTCCGCATTGTAGGTGATACATCTGAAGCAAAGATTCCCACCAGCATCACAGAGATTCCCACACCTTCAACCACTACGGTAAAAGTAGGTGACAGTTTAAAAGAAATCACCTTTACGGGCGGTAAGGCTGTTGACATTAACGGCAATGAAGTAAGCGGCAGTTATTCAGTAAAGGTAGATGCATTCACAGCAGTCGGAGAAAGAAGTACTTATGTTGTTTTCAACCCCGACGACAGTAAATATGCATCCTCAGAGGCAGTTATTAAATTCACCGTTGAAGCCGGTTCATACAAATTCTTTGATAAGGACGGATACGAAACCACACCCGTTTACACTATACTGTACGGAACAAAAATCGGAGATAGTAATATAACAATTGATACAATCATCGGTCAGACCGGTTGTTATCTTAATGCAAAAAGCAAATATTCATACAATGCACCCGACGGACAAAATTATATTATTTCCGGTGCTTTATACGGAACAATACTTCCCGTAGGCGAGCATACCTTCTATGTTGAGGTAAAGCCCTTAGGCTATACTATAAATGAAACTCCCCCCTATGAAGCAACAACACTGGCATTTATTATAAAGGTTGAGCCCGTCACAATGAGTGTAACAAATGTCAGCCACAGCGGACTTAATAATGAGCTTACTGTAACTGCTGACAAAGCGGGAGTATCAGGAACTGCTGATATATATATCGACGGTGAGCTTATAGGCGATGATATTTCCTTTGCTGACAACAGTGATAAAACAAAAGCTATAGCAAAGACCGAATGGTCACCCGAGGAAAAGGTAAACAAGGAATATACCGTTAAGGTTGTTTACAATCCCATTGAAAACGATCCTGTTTCTATGGAAGACTATGAAGGCACCTTCAGAACAAACCTTCCCTTTACCGTATATAAGGACGGTTCGTTTACAATGTATTATGGCAAAAACACTGTCAGCGGAGACAGCTATTCTCCCGCTTATGAAGGCATAACAAGAATACAGTGCACAGTGCCTTATGAACAGCAGGCTGATTTCATAACCTGGTACATCACCGATGAAGACGGAAATGAATTGGATATTGAAATCTACGGCATTAAGAAAACTCAGGGTACAGGTGCACAGACAGGTACACTTGTTGAAACAAAGGTTGAAGCTCAGCTTTCAGACACCACAATTTACTTTGATATGCCCAACGGCAACGTAAGAGTATCCTATAAGACTCAGGCTATGCTTGACGAAGAAGCAAAGCAGGAGGCAATTGACAACTGTGAATGCCTTTGCCACTACACAAACCCCGTTGCAGAATTCATCTGGAAGATAATCTCCTTCTTTATGAATCTTTTCGGAATAGATAAACCCTGCAACTGCGGTTATCCTCATATTGTAAAATAACTACACTCCTTTAGAAATCAAAACAAAACCGACCGTTTATCAGCGGTCGGTTTTGTTTTATATCAGTTCTGTCTGTAGTCCTTGAGGAAATCGCCGAGATCTCTCATAGCCTTTGCAAGCTTTTCGGCTTCGGGAAGCATAACAATACGGAAATGATCAGGCTCTTTCCAGCTGAAGCCTCTGCCGGGAATTATCATAACATGCTTACTGTGAAGATAATCCATTGCAAACTGCTGGTCGTCCGTAATATTGAATTTTTTTATGTCAAGCTTGGGGAATATGTAAAATGCGGCAGAATTCTTTACATAAGAAATTCCTTCAATTTTATCAAGTTCGCGGCAGCAAGCCTCTCTCTGCTCATAAAGACGTCCTCCGGGAACAATCATTTCCCTTGTGCTTTCGGGATCATTGAGGGCAGCGGGAATAACAAGCTGCATAAGTGCGTTTGCACAAAGACGCATAGCAGACAGCTGAACAAGACCTGCGATAAAATCCTTTGCACTTTCCTTTGCACCGCTTACAACCATCCAGCCGCAACGGAAGCCGCATACGATATGGGACTTTGAAAGACCGTTCATTGTAATGCAAAGAAGATCGGGACAAAGTGTTGCTGTTGAAATATGCTGAAGCTCATCCATAACAAGCCTGTCATAAATTTCGTCAGAGAAAACCACAAGCTGATGCTCTCTTGCAATGGCTACGAGCTGTTCAAGAAGCTCCTTGGGATATAAAGCACCTGTGGGATTATTAGGATTAATAAGAACAATTGCCTTTGTTTTTGATGTGATTTTTGATTTTATATCCTGAATATCGGGATACCAGAGACTGCTTTCATCACAGATATAATGAACGGGCTTAGCTCCTGCAATATAAACGGAATTTGTCCACAGCGAGTAGTCGGGTGACGGAACAAGAATTTCGTCGCCGTAATTAAGAAGTGCAGTGAGAGCCATTGTAACAAGCTCACTGACACCGTTGCCGATAAACACGTCATCAGGAGTAATATTCTCAATGCCCTTTCCTTTGTGATAATTGCATATAGCCTCTCTTGCATCAGGCATACCCTTAAGGTCACAATATGCCACCGCCTTATCCGCATTATTGATAAGTGCATTTCGAACGGAGTCCGGCATCTTAAAATCAAAGGTTGCAGGATTGCCGGTATTAAGCCTTAAAACATCAATCCCCTGAGCTCTCATTCTGTTGGACTCCACAAAAACGGGGCCGCGGATATCAGAATGAACAAGCTGAAGCTTATCTGAACGGTTAATTTCTCTCATTTTATTTTCCTCCTCGATTATGGCTGATATGATACGGGAAGATTCTCCGTATCTGATTCTATGCTTATAAAATTATTATGCTCGAAATATGCCCAATACATTCTGAGTGGCTTACAGAAGTCACCGACAGGCACATAAAGCTGCTCTTTTTCAAGGCGAAGACAGGGAGCAGACATTTTCACTTCTCCGTCACGGGTTATCATAACATCGCTGTTCTCGGCAAACTCTATAAATCTGTCATAAACCTCAACTCTAACCTTCCCCTCCGTGTGTTTTGATTCACCGCCCATAAATTTTACAATCTGGCCTGCAGGCACATACCAGATGTCATTTATTTTCTGCGGTAAAGTACCCATTACACAAAGTCCTAAATCATAGCCCTTGAATTTAAGTCGGGGCCGGTTATATCTGGGGGCACGGCGTATGGGGGTTATGGAGTCCTCGGACTTATCAATAACACAGCGATCAACAATTCTGCCGTCCTCAACATATGCAGTCAGCGTACATTTATCCCCGTCAACATCAACGATACTGAACATTGAAAGATCTTCTTCATGCTCATATGTACAGTCATTCCAAACCTTCGGAACAACTCTCGTTCCGGGAGGATTTCGGTTTCCGCTTCCTATATTATAATGTATCGTACCCTCGGAGGGCTTATCGTAAAGTCCGTTGTTTCTTCGAGGGAAGCTTCTTGCAAATGAATGCTCATGTCCGGAAAACATAATGTCATATTTATCAATACCCTCCATCATAGGCGGATATGTTTCATAACATTCAAGATTCGGACCTGAATAGCATACGGGAAAATGATGAGCGGAAAATTTCCATACCGCATCGCTTTCATCCGCAGTTTTTATAAGCCATTCATTTATAAACTCAAAGCCGCTGGTGCCTGTAATTGCAAAAAGTGTATTTCCGTATCTGAAGGAATAATTGGGAATTTTCCAATTTTCAGGGCCGTTTTCGGGATATGAATATCGGAACTGATTTGTAAAATATGTTGCATGCTCGGAATAATATTTTCCGGTGAAGGTAAAATAGTCCTCATATCCCATATCATCGTGATTTCCCATACAAAGCTGTAAAGGAATTGACTCAACAATCCCCTTGAGACCTTCAAAAAATCCCGTCCACTGAACATCCGTCTGCCCGCAGTTTGTGTTGTCCCCTGCAGTAAGAATAAAACGGCATTCGGGATGCTCCTTCAAAATTTTTTTCACAACCTCTCCGAGAACGGAATAGTCCGCAGGAGGCACGGGACCACCGGTCTGCACATCCGACAGGCAAAGAAATGAAAAATTGGTGACATCCTTCACCTGCGTTCTGAAACGATATATGTCGCTTCTGAAATCATCGTTGCCGCAGGAATATTCATATTCGGTATCGTTCATAAGCTCTGAAAGGTCGCAGAAAAAATAGTTACTTTCATCAACATCCGTTTTAAAAGAATTTACAACAGCATATTTTTTCTGCCACACATCATCGGTGCCGGCTTTTCTGTAAAGAACATATCCGTTTTCTATGCATACATCAGTTCTCCATCTGACTGTGATGCTGTCTGACGGATCGTTTTTAATTGTCAGCATTACCTGATCGGGCTTTTTTCCGGAGCCTCTGATTTTTTTCCATTCTGTCGGTGTCATAATTTTTCCTCACTGTTAAATACTAAAAACATTTTAACAACAAATAAACACTTTTGCAACAATAAAATATAACGGTATCATTTGATTTAATAATATTATCAATTAAAAAAGCACTGTCAAGCGACAGTGCTGCAGACTGCTGACAAAGTCCACATAAAAATAATGGCTTGTCAAATTGCACAAATAAAATTAATAAAATAACAAGAAACTGCCTTGAAATTCAGTAAAATCAAGGCAGTTTTTCTCTTTATTTAGTTATTTTGACGAACCTAA
>JAZNRX010000205.1:0-24659 GCA_045590915.1 Acutalibacteraceae bacterium
TGAGGAAGCCTGCCTTCTTGAGTGCGGGGCGTAATTCCTCTTCGTACTGGAGTAATGCTCTTGAAAGACCGTGACGGATTGCACCTGCCTGGCCTGTAACACCACCGCCGTTTACGCGGCAAACGATGTCAAACTTTTCAGTTGTGTTTGTCAACTCGAGAGGCTGACGAACGATTAACTTCAATGTATCAAGTCCGAAATAATTGTCGATATCTCTGTCGTTGATTATGATTTTGCCTGTGCCGGGATATACGCGAACACGAGCAACTGATTTCTTTCTTCTACCTGTGCCGTAGAAATAAGGATTTCCTTCGTACATTGTTTATTGCCTCCCTTTCTTAAAATTCTCTTACTGCGGGCTTCTGAGCAGCGTGGGGATGCTCTGCACCTGCATATACGTGTAAGCGGTTCATAGCAGCTCTGCCGATGGAGTTGGAAGCGAGCATACCCTTAACAGCCTTTTCTACTACGAAACAGGGCTTTGTCTTCATAAGTGTCCTGTACTTAACTTCCTTGAGATTGCCGATATAACCTGTGTGATGATAATACATTTTCTGATCAAGCTTCTTGCCTGTAAGAACAACCTTGGATGCGTTGATGATGATTACGTTATCACCGCAGTCAACATGAGGAGTGAAAGTTACCTTATGCTTGCCGCGAAGAAGAACTGCAGCTTCAACAGCGAGTTCGCCGAGTGTTCTGCCTTCTGCATCAAGAACGTACCAATTGCGTTCAACATTCTGGGGATTAGCCATATAAGTTGACATAATTGAAACCTCCTGTAAATATTTTTCTTAAATTCAACAGTGGTAATATTACCACAAGAAAAACAACAAGTCAACACCTTTTTAAATAAAATTAAATTAACAGTGCAAATGCTTCGTTTTTCTCCGTTTTTCTTCGTTTTTCATATGATTTGCTCGAAGATGATTTTTACATTATATCCTCAAGATAATCCATAAGCTCCTGTACGGTAAAAATATCGCTGAGGTCTTCTGTAGAAATAACAACATCAAATTCTTCTTCAACCTGTCCTATCATATCAACTATAACAAGAGAATTCATTGAAAGGTCTGAAAGAAAGCGTGTTTCGGGTGTGATGCTCTCACGGGGAACATCAATATATTCAAGCATAACATCTCTGATTTTTTCAAGCATAATTAATACTCCTTTTATTTATTGACAGCGGAAATTTTGAACCGCTGAATTTTATGTGTCGTACTCTTCTCGAATTCCCTGTCTGTAACAGAAAATCCGTTGAGTCTCTTATATGAAGGCATATCGGCATTGAAGGCATCAATATCCGCTTTCATATATTTTTTTATCTCTTCCTCATTTTCAAGCCCTTTTTCCTCTACAAAGTCCCCGTCGGGATAGATTATTGCATATATACCCGTATTGTCCTTGTCTGCATAAACAACACATTCGCGGATATAAGAAAGCTTCTTCATAAGTGCATCTTCAATTTCTTCGGGAAAAACATTTTTTCCGTTGGGAAGAATGATAAGATTTTTGACTCTGCCGTTGATATAAAGAAATCTGTCATCATCCACATAACCTATATCTCCCGTACGGAACCATCCGTCCTCGGTAAACACCTGATTTGTGTCGTCGGGAGCTTTATAATAGCCCTTCATGACATTATCACCGTGAAGCTGGATTTCTCCGTTTCCGTGCTCGTCCTTATCGGCAATTCTGACCTTCATCGTGGGAAGAATCTGCCCTACACTGTGCCGTCTTATGCCCCTCATGGGATTTACGGCAACAACAGGACTGCATTCCGTTATACCGTAACCGTTATATATATCAATTCCGATATCCGTAAGAAAATCTATAGTTTCCTGTGAAAGAGCCGCACCGCCGCAGATAATCATTTTAAGATTTCCGCCCAATGCAGATAAGATTTCCTTAAATACCTTTCGGCGTATATCAATTCCCGACCTTCTTAAAAGATTGGATATTTTACGCATTCTGTAAAATGTCTTTTCCTTTCCTGACTTTTTAATCTTCTTTTTCAGTTTCTGAACAAGAAGGTCAAGCATCAGAGGAACCATACAGCTCATTTCTGGCTTGAAGCGTTCAAGGTTTTTTACAAGATTTTTCAGGTCATCATTTATGCATACGGTAGTTCCGCAGTACATTGAGCTCATAATATGTGCGTGAAGCTCATAGGAATGATTAACCGGTAAAACAGAAAAGCTGACATCGGGATAATGAAGCAGCCTTGCACATCCGCGAAGCGTTCCCATTATGTTGCGGTTTGAAAGAGCAACTCCCTTATTTACACCGGTTGTGCCTGAGGTAAAAATAATCACACCGGTTTTATCGGGATCTATTTTTTCGGGAAGAAGCTGATTTTTATGTTCGGCTATGAGAGCGTGTCCTTCTTCAAGAAGCTCCTCAAAAGAAAGAACTGCTTCAACAGAATCAAATTCTTCCTTTTTGTCACTTCTCATAACTATTACGGTTTTTATGCCTTTACATTCAGGAAGTGTTTTTCTGAGCTTGCGAAGACTTCTGCCTGAACATATAATTATTTCACATTCAGCAAATTCAAGCTGTGTCGCAATAGCCTCAGGCTGAAGCTCCTTATCTATGGGCACTGCAACACCCACACCGCCCGACACGGCAAGATATGCACTTATCCACTCATAAGAGGTCTCACCCAGCAATGCTATATGCTTTGATGAGAAGCCCCGTGACATAAACACTGCCCGCAATGCTTCGGTATTGTTATAAAATTCGCTGAAGGTAACAGACACTTCCTCTGTTCTGCTTTTCATCTGACGGAATGCAGTTTTATCGGGATAGTTTTCCTTAGCGTAACATAAAATTTCATAAAGCACGGAAAAATTCTCAACTGCTTCTGTTTTTAATAAATATTTATTGCTATCGGGCATAATGCTTTCTCCGTATAGAAATTTATCATAACTACAGTTATAATACTTTATAATTATTACAAGACAAATAAAAATTTGTGTACAAACTGTTACGACTGTTCCAAAAATCGAACTATCCACAAAAAATCTCTGAATGCGTTTTTGGTGAAGAGTGAATAGTGAAGAGGTAAAAAATAAAAATCCTGAACGCTTTCGCATTCAGGATTTTTGCTGACCCGGACGAGAATCGCACTCGTGTTACCGCCGTGAAAGGGCGGTGTCTTGACCGCTTGACCACCGGGCCTTATTTGGTAGCGGGAGTAGGATTTGAACCAACGACACTTCGGGTATGAACCGAATGCTCTAGCCAACTGAGCTATCCCGCCATTTACTTTCCCGCCGACTTGTAAACTGGTCGGGCAACGTAGTTAATTATACACATAGGGTATGGGCTTGTCAATACCTTTTTTTAACTTTTTTCAAAAAAATTTCTCTTTTTTCTGATTTTTTAACTCTGTTTTGAAAAATAGTCCGAAGCGGCTTTTACATCAAGAGCTATTTGTGCTTTGAGGCTTTCGGCATCGGGAAACTTTTTTTCCGCCCTTATGAACTTATATATCTCAACCTCAACTTCTCTGCCGTAAAGGTCACCGCTGTAATCAACGATATATGTTTCGCTTCTGACGCTTTCTCCCTGAAAGGTAGGACGGGAGCCGATATTTGTAACGCCCACATATTCATTTCCGTCAAAATATACCTTTGAGGCATAAACACCGAATTTCGGCACTATGAGTCCTTCGGGTAAAAACTGATTTATGGTAGGTGAGCCTAAAAGTCTGCCTCTTTTATCTCCGTGAAAAACCTCAGAAGAAAAGCCGAAGGGAAAACCGAGCATTTTATTTGCCCTTTCAATTTCACCGTTTTCTATAGCCCTTCTGATTTTTGTGGAGCTTACCGTTTCTCCGTCAAGTGCATATTCCGGACAAATGCTGACCGATATACCGTAATTTTCACAGAGCTCCTGCAGCTTTTTGCTGTCTCCCTCACCGTTTCTGCCGAAGCGGTAATTAAATCCGCAGACAACACCCTTGGCATTGAAGCGTCCGATGAGAATTTCCTTAACAAAATCCGCGGGAGACATATCCTTTATTTCTTCAAAGGCAACCCAAAGAATTTCAAGTCCCTGATTTTTAAGAACAGTGCTTTTCTTTTCATTCTGCAGCAAATAACTGACCGCATCCCCTCTGAGAACCCTGCGGGGATGTTCGTCAAAAAGCATTACGGCGGGAACAAATTTTTCTCCCGCCATCATTTTTGTTTCGGAAAACACTGCCTTATGTGCAGTGTGAAGTCCGTCAAAAAAGCCCAATGCAATAATATATTCTTTTTTACAAGAATTATTTATCATTATTACCTACTACCCTTTTTACGCGAAGAAGCTCGGGACAATCCTCGGATATTTCACCAAGTCCGAGAAATTCCCCGTTCTGTGAATAAACTCTGTAAAGAGAAAACTGTGTTTTTATATGAAGGCGGTCAGAAAACAATTCTCCGCCGTTGCAAAAACGCCTTCCCTGTGCATCCGTAACCTTCACGGCGGGATAACACATAAAGGGAAAATCAACACCTAAAACGGCAGTTTCTCCCAGCTTCTCAATTTCTTCAACAGTCTTTGCCTGTTCTTTTGTAAATCCGTTTGACACGGTTCTGTGGAGTGCCGTCATAACCGCCCCTACACCAAGTCTTTCGCCGATGTCGGCAATAAGAGTGCGTATATATGTACCCTTTGAGCAGATTACATCAAACTCAAATTCACCGTCATTTTCATAATCGGTGAGAGCAAGTTCAAATATTGTCACTGCTCTTTTTTCTCTTTCAACCTCAATTCCCTTACGGGCAAGCTCATAAAGGCGGACACCGTTTTTTGAAATTGCCGAATACATAGGAGGAAGCTGCATAATGTCGCCCCTGAATTCGTCCAGAACCGCGAGAATATCCTCACGCTTTATGTCACAGGCTGTTTCGGTCAGCACATTTCCTGTAATATCTAGCGTATCGGTGGTGATGCCGAAGCGGAATTTTGCCTTATAGCCCTTGGTTTCACAGGGAATAAAATCTATAAAACGGGTTGCCTTGCCCAGTGCCACGGGAAGAACGCCCGATGCCATAGGATCAAGAGTACCTGTATGGCCTGTTTTCTTTTCGGAAAAAATCCTTCTCAATGCCGCCGCGGCCTTAAAGGAGGTTACACCCTGTGCTTTATTCAGAACAACAAAACCGTTCATATTTCCTCAAGCACCCTCTTAACTGTTTTAAGAACCGTATTCACAACTTCGCTTTCTTTTCCCGAAAGCTCACAGCCCGCGGCAAGTCTGTGACCTCCGCCGCCGAATATTTCACATATTTCTGCGGCACTTACAGGCTCATTTGAGCGGATTGATATTTTATATGTTCCGTCGGATCTCTCCTTGATGACAATACCCACAAGCACTCCCTCTATCTGTCTGGGAAGTGCGGCAATACCGTGGGTATCTCCCTCTGTGACACCTGTTTTTCTGAACATTTCCTGTGTCAGCACAAGAACTGCACATTTTCCGTCAAAATATGTTTTCAGAGAATTCATGGCAAGTGTTTCAAACTGCACATATGCCTTTGACTTGGTTTCAAAAACGATACGGTTTATTTCTCCGTTGTCAACACCCCTTGAAACAAGCTCACCTGCGGCAACAAGAGTATGTGCCGTGGTATTGGCATATCTGAAGCAGCCTGTGTCCGTTGCGATACCGAGATAAAGTGCATTGGCGATTTTTTCGGTAATTTCAACATTTTCCGCCGTAAGCATATCAAAAATCACTTCACAGGCGGCAGAGGCTTTGCTGTCCAGAAGAAGTTCTTTTGCAAAGGGCTTGTTTGCAGCATGATGGTCAATAGCCAAATCAACCTTGTCCGCATATAAGGTATATGTTTCATTTGTGAGCAACTTGTTATCCGCAACATCAACCGTAACGACAAAATCGGGGGTAAATTCAACAAAAGCACTCTCATCAACAGCAAATTCCAGAGAGGATGTGACAGTATCAATTATACATCTCACATTCTTTCCCATAGCTTTAAGGGTGTGAAAGAGTGCAAACATACTGCCCACCGCATCCCCGTCGGGATTGCGGTGAGTTAGTATAAGAATATTATCTGCTTTTTTCAGAAGAGAAAATGCTTCACTGTGTGTCAGCATCATTCCTTCTCCTTTCCTGAAATGCTGTTAAGCTTTCTGAACATTTCAATTCCCTTTTCAATGGAATCATCGGGAATAAAACGGATATCGGGCGTTTTTCTGAGTGAAAGACGAAGTCCCACTTCTTTTCTGATATAGCCCTTTGCATTTCCGTTGAGAGCCTTACATGCATCCTCGGCTTCCTTAATTCCGCCCAGAGAGCTTATAAAGGCTTTTGCATAGGAAAGGTCATGAGCAACCTCAACTCTCACAACAGTGAGCATAAGAGAGTTTACTCTGGGATCCTTAAGCTCTCTTACAAGAGCCGTAATTTCTCTTTTAATATCTTCAGCAGTACGATCGGATTTATAACCCATATTTACTGTAGTACTCCTTTAGTGATAGTTTTTACAAGGTCGGAGGTCGGAAGTCGGAGATCGGAGAAACAATTTCCCCTTATATAATCTCCGAAATCCGAATTCTGAATTCCGAATTAATCTCTGTATTCTTCCACAAGGTATGCTTCAAAGATGTCGCCTTCCTTGATGTCGTTGTACTTTTCGAGACCGATACCGCATTCATAGCCCGACATAACTTCCTTAGCATCGTCCTTTTCACGCTTAAGAGATGCGATGGCATCTTCAGCGATAACGATACCGTCACGGACAACTCTTATCTTTGCATTTCTTGAAACCTTACCGTTGAGAATGTATGAACCTGCGATAGTACCTGCGGATGAAAGCTTGAATACGCGTCTTACTTCTGCACGGCCAAGCTCTACATCTCTGTACTTGGGAGCAAGCATACCCTTGATAGCTGCCTGAACATCCTCAATGCAGTCATAAATGATTGAATACATACGCATTTCAACCTGATCTCTTTCAGCGTGAGCCGCTGCGGTGGCATCGGGACGTACATGGAAGCCGACAATAATTGCATTTGATGCATTTGCAAGCATAACGTCAGATTCGGAAATTGCACCTACACCGCCGTGGATAACATTAACTCTGACTTCGTTGTTGGAAAGCTTTTCAAGATTCTGCTTAAGTGCTTCAACGGAGCCCTGAACGTCTGCCTTAACAATGATATTGAGGTCCTTGAGCTCACCCTCTTCAAGCGTTGAGAAGAGTGTATCAAGAGTAACCTTCTTATATGCATTGAACTGCTCGTCCTTAATCTTCTGCTTTCTCTGTTCAACAAGCTCACGGGCAAGCTTTTCATCGGAAACTGCGTCAAACATATCGCCTGCCTTGGGCACTTCTGCAAGGCCCATAACTTCTACGGGCACGGAAGGACCTGCTTCCTTTACGCGTCTGCCCTTATAGTCGGTCATAACACGGATACGGCCGACTGCCGTACCTGCAACAACAATGTCGCCCTTGTTAAGAGTACCGTTCTGAACAAGAAGTGTTGCAACGGGGCCCCTACCCTTATCAAGTCTTGCTTCAATAACAACACCCTTTGCGGCACGGTTGGGATTAGCCTTAAGCTCCTTCATTTCAGCAATGAGAAGTATTGACTCAAGAAGCTTATCTATATTCATATGAGTTTTTGCGGATACGGGCACACAGATTGTTTCACCGCCCCATTCTTCAGGAACAAGGCCGTATTCTGTAAGCTGCTGAAGCACCTTATCAGGCTGAGCTGCAGGCTTATCCATCTTGTTGATAGCAACAATAATGGAAACATCGGCAGCTTTTGCATGGTTGATAGCTTCTATTGTCTGAGGCATAATACCGTCATCTGCGGCAACAACAAGAACTGCAATATCAGTAGCCTTTGCACCGCGGGCACGCATTTCTGTGAAGGCGGCGTGACCGGGAGTGTCAAGGAAGGTGATGTCATTACCGTCAAGATTTACTCTGTAAGCACCGATGTGCTGTGTGATACCGCCTGATTCGGTTGATGTAACAGAGGTATTTCTGATAGCATCAAGAATTGAAGTCTTACCGTGGTCAACGTGTCCCATAACAACGACAACGGGGCTTCTTGTTTCAAGAAGAGAATCATCATCTTCACTGGCATCAATAATTCTGTCCTCAATGGTAACAACAACTTCTCTTTCAACCTTTGCACCAAGTTCGGTTGCTACGATTTCTGCAGTATCAAAGTCAATGTTTTCGTTGATACCTGCCATAATACCGTATGAGAAAAGCTTTTTGATAACCTCTGCTGCTGTGAGCTTGAGCTGAGCGGCAAGGTCGCCGACGCTGATTTCGTCACCAACTGTAACAACAATTGTTCTCTTTGCTCTTTCTTCTGCAATTCTCTTAAGTCTTTCCTGCTCTGTTTCCTTGCGGTGAGCACGAGTACCCTGCTTCTTGTTGTACTGCTGTGATTTCTGCTTGATTTTCTGTTTACGGGTATCGGTATCTCTCTCATTTATGGATGATGAGGAGAGACGGTCATACTTTTCGTTGTATTTGTCAAGGTCAACCTCTTCTGCACGGGTGTTGACTGTTTTCTTCTCACCCTTTGTTCTTGACTGAACAAAATCGTTGTCCTTATTTTTGTTTTCCTTCTTCTTGAAGGGATTGAGATTAGGCTGCTGATTGTTTCTCTTTTCGTCTTTTTTTGCAGGTGCCTTGTCACCCTGAACGGACTTGCCGTTTCTGTCAGCCTTTTCGTTTTTATTGTTGGGCTTATCGGCTTTCTTTTCGTCTCTTGTGTCCTTAGCCTTATTTTCACCCTTTTCTTCACGGGTATTCTTTTCAGGCTGCTTTTCACCCTTGTTTTCCTTAGCCTTCTTCTCAGGCTTCTTTTCTTCAGCCTTTTTCTCAGCTTGGGGTTCGGGCTTTTTCATACTGAAATATGCATTGAAGTTTTCAACCTCGTTCTCTTTTGTCAGACGGTCAAAAAGTATATCAAGCTCATCAGTTGTAAATGATGAATGTGATTTCTTGGGTATTTCATCAAAGGGTTTAAGAAGGTCGATAATCACATTGCTTTTTACATCAAGATCTTTTGCGAGTTCATGCACTTTATATTTAGCTGTCATAAGGCAAAACCCTCCTTCGTAATTGTCTTTTCTATTGCGTTACAAAAGCCGTCGTCTTCGGTTGCAAATATACAGCTCTTTTTCCCCACGGAAAAACCGACTTCCTCCATAGTGAACGGAAGCTCAATAATTTTACCCGAAAACTGAGCGGCATCCAGTTCTCTTTTGTGACGGGGGGATGCATCCGATGTGAGAAGCACCGTTTTTGCATTTCCCTGGCGGACACTGAGCATTACAGCGTCGTGTCCGATGAGAAGCTTTCCCGCTTTTCTCATAAGTCCCAGAATATTGAGTATCTTATTCATCCGCAAGCTCTCCCTCGAGTCTTTCGTATACCTCATCGGGAACCGCACATTCAAATGCTCTGTCAAGTCTTTTCGCCTTTCTGGCGGCGGCAAGGCACTTTTTATCCTTACAGATATATGCACCTCTGCCCGACTTCTTGCCTGTGAGGTCAACGCTTACGTTACCTTCGGGATCTCTTACGATACGGACAAGCTCTCTTTTTTCCTTCATTTCATTACAGCCCGTACATTTTCTCATAGGCTGTGCTTTTTTCTTCTGCATTATTTCTGCTCCTTAAAGCTGAATCATTGATTCAAACTGACCGTCAAGAGCAACAATATCAATCTTCCACTTTGTGAGTCTTACTGCAAGACGTGCATTCTGTCCCTTATTGCCGATTGCAAGTGAAAGCTGATCCTCAGGAACTGTTACACGGCAGCTCTTTGTTGTTTCGTCGAGTATTTCAACACCGAGAATTTTTGCGGGAGCAAGTGCGGCACTGATATATTCCTTTGCATCCTCACTGTATTTTACAACATCAATCTTTTCGCCTGAAAGCTGCTTGATAATTCTGTTAATTCTGTCTCCCTTGACACCGATACAAGCACCGATGGGATCAATGTTTTCATCAGAAGCATACACTGCAATTTTTGTTCTTGAGCCTGCTTCTCTTGCAATAGCCTTGATTTCAACAAGACCGTCCTGAATTTCTGTAACTGCTTCCTCAAAGAGTCTCTTTACAAGATTGTCGTCAATTCTTGAAATGAGAACCTTAACATCGTTTTCTTCAACTCTTACTTCCTTGATGTAGATTTTTACAATATCATCACATTCAAGTCTTTCATCCTTGTTCTGCTCCTTAAGGGGAAGAAGAAGCTCTCTGTTGAAGGACTTTACAATAACATCTCCGCCCTGTGTCTTCTTCACAACAACTGCGGTAACGATTTCACCGACCTTGTCACTGAAAACCTCTGCGGTCTGAAGCTTATCAATCTTTCTGACACCCTGACGGACAGTGTGCTTAACTGTCTGTGCTGCAACTCTGCCGAGAGAATCAAGCTCAACGGGAATTGCAATCATATCGCCGATTTTTGCATTCTTCTTATATTTCTTTGCGTCTGCTTCTTCAATTTCTCTTGAAGGATTTTCAACCTCTGCAACAACAAGCTTGTTCCAGTAGATGTGAACGGCAAAGGTCTGAGGATCAATTTCACAGGTAACAACGCCGTCCTTATCCTTAACCTCGCATTCTCTTCTTGCGGCAACTGCAATAGCGTTTGCAATTTCCTCATAGAACATAGGGATGTACTTTTCTTCAATGTTTGCTTCTTTGATATAGAGATCTATCGCATTCTTCAATGCTTCCTGTCTGTCCATCTCTCTTTTAGTAAGTTTAGCCATTTTTTTCAAATCATCCTTTCTTAAATATTACGAAATCAGAATATTCCGTCAAAATCGTCAAGATGAATACCTGACATTTCTTTTTTCTCAAATGTTCTTTCACTTCCGTCGGGGAAGGTGAAGGTGATGTTACCGTCATTATAATCCTTAAGCACACATTTATGTACCTTTACACCGTCAACGGCAACTCTGAATTTTACAACCACATCTGCACCGAGATAGGATGCAAAATGGAAATCTCTAACCAGTTCTCTTTCAATACCGGGGGAAGAAATCTGCAGATTATAGCTCTGCTCAATCACGTCTATTTCATCAAGAGGAGCATCAAGTGCATCATTCATAGCAACACAGTCGTCAATTGACACACCGTCTTCCTTATCAATGATTACTCTGAGATACCAGTTTGTACCCTCTTTGAGAAATTTAACATCCCAGAGAATAAGTCCCAGTTCTTCTGCCAGAGGCTGAGCAAGCTCCCAGACGGCACTGACAACATTTCCGCCTTTTTTCTTTTCTGCCAAAAAAATTCCTCCTTAAAGCCATATTAAAGACCGAGCGGAGTGTTCTCCGCTCGGTCAAGGTTTTACTATACAATGAAATACTACCACACTCTTTCACAAAATGCAAGTACTTTTTTTGTGAAAAACAGAAAAATATATTTCACATTATTTCAGAGCCTCATAAATCTGAAGCATTTCCTTAATAGCCTGCTTGTCTGAAGCGCTGATGACTATATCATCATAATACTCATCGCCTTCAAAACGAACAATAGTTTTCTCGGAATCTGCAATAGCTCTGAGTATTTCCAATTCGCTTTCACCTACTTCAATATCACCTGTTTCCCAGATATCACCATACTCATTATCTCTGACAACATCGTAATAACTAAAGTACTTGTAATAACGCTCTTCATCAACGGCAAAGGTTATTTTTTCAAAGAACAACCAATCATCTGCAGTGTAATGGCAAAGCATTCTCATCCAGACATTATCGCCCTGTATACCGATATACGGAAGAACAAAGCTTCTGATATCAGCTGCCCAATAACCGTAACTTGAATAATACGGCAAAGCCATAGGATAATAAAACTTGAGATTTCTAACCTCGTCGTTTTCAACCCTGAGATTAGCAAGAAGCTTTTCGGCTTCTGCCTTCTTCAAGCGTTTATATTCAGCCTCAGCATCCTTAAGCACGTTTTCATTTTCAACAAGCTTTTTTGCTTCAGCATCAAGCGTATTATATGCCGCACGTGCATCCTCTATTGTTTTTGAGCTTTCAATGCTTACTGTTCCGATTGCTTTTATAAGCTCGCAGACCGCATCAGCTTCTTTTTGCTGTTGTTTTTGTTTTTCTGCTTTTGCCGCCGCTTCTTCAGCTGCTTTCTTCTCCGCAATCAGCTTATCAAGTGTCTGTCTTGCCTCAACAAGAGCAGAATAGTTTTCAACTTCCTGTTTTTGCTCATCAGACAAAGCATTGTATGCATTTTCAGCAGAAGCCACAGCATCTGCACTTTCAACAGACACCGTGCCGATATCAGCGATAAGTTCGTCAACCAGCTTTGCTTCCTCACTTTTTGAGCAAGAAAAAAGACTGAGAGCCATAACAAACAAAATAACAATTGCTGCAATTTTCTTCATCTTTCCACCTAAATCAAAAAATTACCGTCACTAAATGAGTTTTTTGCAATTTGTGAATACTTCAAAATAACACCTGCAGAATTCTTTGACACAGAAACGGTCAATCCTGTACTGCAAAAAGAATTGATAGAAATGTTATCAAAATTAAATGAAAAAGATTTAGAACTGACATTCAGAAATATAAACAGACTATTGGAAAAATAAGAAACTTCGGGCATAAAAGTTCAGTCAATATACTAAAACACATAATTGTCCGTACAAGAAATCAATCACTTGCGACTATTTGCGGTTTTCTCTTAATAGAAGACTATTTCAAAAAAGCACTGCTTCACCTGAAAAATGGTGAAACAGTGCTTTTACATTAATTTGTTAAATATTTTGTCATTTCATCCTTCGGTACCATTGAGCCGCCTGTTGCCCAGACTATGTGCGTGGCATCTTTATTTTCGGTGAAGGCTTGCAATTTCTTTTCTGTCAGAAACAGTTCTATTCCCTTCATTCCCGCAAGAGCAGAGGGCTCAAGAGCAATATTTTCCGTTTTATAGAGAAGCTTAAGATAGTCGGACATTCTTTCATCGGTTACCGTGAAGCAACCTGCAAGAAAGGGTTCAATAAGCCTTCCGACAAAGCCCGAAGCTCTGCCAACGGCAAGACCGTCTGCGGCGGTCACACCGTCAAGACCTATATCCTTTACACTGATTTTATTGTGGAGCCCCGTTGAAAGCCCTAAAAGCATACATGGAGCCTTTACCGGCTCACTGAAAAAGCAATGAACATTATCCCCGAACACCTGCTTGAGTCCGAATGCAATTCCGCCGGGAGCACCGCCCACTCCGCAGGGAAGATAAACCATAAGCGGATGTTCTTCATTAACAGCAATCCCCTTTTCCTCCAACTGATTTTTCAGTCGGAGTGCCGCAGTGGAATATCCGAGAAACAGTGTCTCGGAATTTTCATCATCTACAAAATGGCACATACTGTCCTTTCCCGCTTCAAGTCTTCCTTTTTTTACGGCTTCGGAGTAGTCGGACTCATATTCAACAACATTGACACAGAAGCCTCTCAGCATATCCTTTTTCCATTTTTTGGCATCCGAGGACATATGAACACTCACTCTGAAGCCGAGCCTTGCACTGATTATGCCTATTGAAAGTCCGAGGTTTCCTGTAGAACCCACGGCAACCGAATACTCCGAAAAAATTCTCCTGAATTCGTCACTTGCAAAAACGGAATAATCATCGTCCGCTTTTATTAAGCCTTTGTCAATGGCAATATCTTCGGCAAGCTTCAATATCTCATAAACGCCGCCTCTTGCCTTTACAGAGCCTGCCACGGCAAGATGGCTGTCCATTTTGAGCAGAAGTCTGCCGTCGAAGGAAGCTTCATTTTTTTCTTCAAGTGCGGCTTTCATCATAGGGATTTCACGAAGCTCACTTTCTATAATCCCGTCAGAAGCCGCGGTTTCGGGGAAAGCCTTGCTTATAAAGGGAGCAAATCTCAAGAGCCTGTCATTTGCCTGTCTCACATCAGACAATGAAAGCACACAGTCCTTCCCCGCAGAAGAAAATAGCTTATAGGCGGGATTTTTCCAAAAAACCTCTTTCTGAAGCCTCATCGTATCAATGCACATAAAAAAACAATCCTTTATAATTATTACATTGTATACAGAATACCACAAAACTTCGGAAATTGCGAGACTCAAATTAAGCATAAAATATTTTTTTCAACTTCCGTAAAAAAGTATTGACAAGAGTTATTTTTATGTGTATAATCAATTTCGTTGTAAATGGCCCGGTAGTTCAGTTGGTTAGAACGCTAGCCTGTCACGCTAGAGGTCGACGGTTCGAGCCCGTTCCGGGTCGCCATTATCTGAAGTAATAAGTAATAGTGAAAAGTGAAGAGGTCGCCTGTTTCAAGGAAATGCCCTTGATTAATTTTGGTTTTTCTTCGACCGCTTCACTGTTACTTTTTTAATATAACAGCACAACATCAAGCCGCAGGCTTCATACGGTGTTACTGTTAACTGTTATTAATTGTTTTAATATGCTGATATAGCTCAGTAGGTAGAGTGCATCCTTGGTAAGGATGAGGTCACCGGTTCAAATCCGGTTATCAGCTCCAAAAGAATCCGAAAGCGCTTGCTTTCGGATTTTTTTATCCAAGCCGACAGGCTTGGTATATCATCAACACGGCACAGCCGTGTTGTATTTCATCAGTCCGTAAGAACTGTATAACATCACTAAGAGTACTACTGTAACTGATCCAGAGAATTATTATGACAGACTCGCTAACTCCGCTTACGGTGCAAATAAGATTAATTATATGAACCTTAAGGGTGATGTTCTCAGTGCAAAGCTTGCATGCCTCAACGGAATTTCCGAAGGTCTTAAATCAGGCACAAGCACCGGAACAGGTGTGTTTGTTCCCGCTTCTACTCTTAATCTGTAACAGAATTGATGAATTTTTTTGTTGCTACAAAATACTCGTTTTTTGTAAAACCGTATAATAATATAAAACTGTAAATTTTGCAAAAGGCCGGGCGGAGAAAACTCCGCTCGGTTTTTACTTGGTCTTATTACCGGAAGTTTTATATATACCTTATTAAAAAAACATTCAAATATGAACAGAATTTAAACTTTTTGTGAAACACCGACAAACTGTCTGTTTTTGTCGGTTTACCGATATTTTACTAAAATATGCTTCTTGACACTTTGTATTTTTTTTGATTAGAATGATTGTGCTTTCAAAAAAATTTCCAAAAGCAAAGGAGCAAATTATGATTAATTTACCCCCTCTTACCATGGATGAAATTCTGCCCGATTACGGGAATATGAATCTCTATGAATTCCTCAATGCATGCCTTATTCCCCACAAGGACGACTACCCCATGTTCCAGTTCAAGCTTACTGACCATATGCGTTCAGAATTCTTCGAGGACGTTGAGGCTATGGCTGTTTACTTCAAGGAAGAGCTTGGAATGAAGGCAGGAGATGCATATTCTCTTTTCATACCCAACTCAATTGAAGAGGTTGTTACCCTTTTTGCACTCAACAAAATAGGCTGTATCGCAAACCTCATTCACCCTCTTTTTCCGCCCGAAGCATTAAAGGCATCAGTTACATACACAAAGTCAAAGGGTGTGCTTCTCTATGAAATGTTCCTTCATCAGTATGCGGCAACTCTTAAATCAATAGAAAACCTTGATGTTATCATCACCTCTCCCATTTTGTATGCGGCTCCCGTTGAAAAGAAATATTACATCCGTCCCGATGAAAAGTTTTTGGGAATTGCAAAAATGAACGCCCTTGAAGTTAAATTCTTCGGTGATATTCTCAAAAAATACAGAGGACAGAAAACCGAAGGTCTTTACAGAAGCGGTGATATGGTTGCCGTTTATATGAACGGCGGCGGTACAACAGGTGTCAGCAGATATATTATGCTTTCATCAACTGCTCTTAATGCTGTCACAAAGAACGCACTCGGTGCGGCAACTCCCTCACACCATAAACCCGGTTATTATGCAAAAATTCTTGCACTTCCTTTCTTCCACGCATACGGACTTTGCGGCGGTCTTCTGACCACAATGGTATCCGGCTGGAAATCCGTTCCCATGGCACGCTTTGAAGCCGATGAATATATCGCATATCTTAAGGCTAACCATTGCTATGAGGTAATCGGTGTTCCCAATATGTACAGAAAGCTCCTTGACCACCCCGATTTTGAAGGCGAGCACCTTTCACATCTCCGCTATGCCTTTGCAGGCGGTGACTATGTGCCGATTGATTTCCTTAAGCGTTTCAACGAAATTATGAAAAAATGGGGAGCAGAAGCAACTCTTATGCCCGGCTACGGTCTTACGGAATGCGGTGCGGTTGACTGTATCAATATGCCTTGGCTTACAAAGCCCGGAACTGTAGGAAAATACCTCAAGACTATCCGTGCAGCTATTTTTGACGAGGAACAGAATGAGCTTCCCCTCGGTACTGTAGGTGAAATTGCATTCACGGGAAACACTCTTATGAAGGGCTATCTTATGCCTGACGGCAAGCTCGGGGAAGGTCTTTACACCGATAAGAACGGAAAGCAGTGGGTTCTTACAGGCGACCTCGGAAAAATGGATGAGGACGGCTATATCACCTTCGTTGCCAGAAAGAAGAGAGTTATCATTATTTCCGGATATAATGTATTCCCCGCAGACATCGAAAATCTCCTTGAGCCTCTCCCCTTCCTTCAGGAGTGCTGTGCGGTTCAGGGCTATGACGAGGACAAGAAGCCCATTGTCCGTCTCTATATTGTTCTCTCCCCTTCTGCCGATGCCGAAAAGCTGGATGAATATAAAAAGACAATAACAGATTTGTGTGCTACTCTTGACCAGTTCTCCATTCCCAGAGACATAAGAGTTATTGACGCACTTCCCAGAACTCGACTTGAAAAGGTTGACTTCTTAAAGCTTACTGAAGTGAGAACAGAAGAGCATAAAACCTGATTTGATTTCTCCCGAATTCTTTGAGGTTCGGGAGATTTTTGTTGCAGGAAAATAACGGTAACAGCAGAAATAACCGACAAACTGTTGGTGTTTTGTCGGTGTTTCAATACTTAACCGACAAACTGTTGGTTGACACACTATATTTTATCTTCTACAATAATTGTGTACGACAAAATAATGGAGGATGTTTTATGCTCAAAAGACCTATGTTTACTATGGAAGAAATCATACCTGCATACGAGGATATGAATCTTTATGAATATCTCCTCGCCTGCCTCACCCCTTACACTGAGGACTATCCCATATTCCAGTTCAAGCTTCAGAACAGAATGAAAAGTGAATTTTTCACCGATGTTGAAGCCATGGCTGTTTACTTTAAGGAAGAGCTGGGTATGAAGCCCGGTGATGCATATTCCCTTTTTATGCCCAACTGCATTGATGAAATCGTGTGCCTTATGGCTCTCAATAAAATCGGCTGTATCGCAAACTTCATTCATCCTCTTTTCCCGCCCGAGGCTATGAAAAAATCTGTTGAATACACAAAGTCAAAGGGTATTCTTATGTATGATATGTTCTTATATCAGCATGCTGAAATACTCAAGACCGTTGAAAACCTTGATATCATAGTTTCCGCTCCCGCAATGTATGCGGCTCCCGTTGAGAAAAAATATTATATCAAGCCCGATGAAAAGTTTATGGCTATCGCGGCGGCTCACGGACTTCAGGTCAAGCACTACGGCGATATTCTTAAAAAGTACGAGGGACAGAAAACCGAAGGTCTTTTCAGAAGCGGTGACCTTACTGCTGTTTATATGAACGGCGGCGGTACAACAGGTGTCAGCAGATTTATTATGCTTTCATCAACTGCACTCAATGCGGTAACAAAGAACACTCTTGTTCCCGTTGCTCCCCGTGATTGCGGCCCCGGTGAAATCTGCAAAATCCTTCCCCTTCCCTTCTTCCATGCATACGGACTTTGCGGCGGTCTTTTCTGCTGTCTGTATTCAGGCAACAAGTCCGTTCCTATGGCACGCTTTGATGCTGATGAATATATTACATACCTTAAAGCTAACAAGTGCTATGAGATTATAGGTGTTCCCAATATGTACAGAAAGCTCTTTGAGCATCCCGACTTCCCCGGTGAGCATCTCAAGAATGTGCAATATGCATTTGCAGGCGGCGACTATGTTCCCATAGATTTCCTTCAGAGATTCAATAACCTTATGGCTGAAAACGGTTCAACAGCAACACTGTGCCCCGGCTACGGCCTTACGGAATGCGGCGCTGTTGACTGTATCAATATGCCTTGGTTCACAAAGCCCGGCACTGTCGGAATTCCTCTTAAGACCGTTCTTTGCAAGATTGTTGACGATGAATTCAATGAGGTTCCAAGAGGAACAGTGGGCGAAATTGCTTTCTCCGGCAACACAATTATGAAGGGCTATCTTATGCCCGACGGCAGACTCGGAGAAGGTCTTTACACAGATGCTGACGGCAGAAAATGGGTGCTTTCAGGAGATCTGGGCAGTATGGATGAGGACGGCTATATCACCTTTGCCGCAAGAAAGAAGAGAGTTATCATTATTTCCGGCTACAATGTATTTCCCGCAGATATTGAAAACCTTCTTGAGCCTCTCCCCTTCCTTCAGGAGTGTTGTGCAGTTCAGGGTTATGACGATGACAAAAAGCCCATTGTACGCCTTTATATTGTTCTTTCCGCTGAGGCTGATGCCGAAAAGCTGGAGGAATACAAGGGCATAATTACGGAAAAATGCTCAACTCTTGACAAATTCTCTGTTCCGAGGGACATCAGAGTTATTGATGCACTTCCCAGAACCAGAATGGAAAAAATTGACTTCTTAAAGCTTACAGAAGTAAGAACAGAAGAACATAAAACCTGATAAAAGTGAATAAACCTATGATTTGCCGGATGCTTCTGAGAGCATCCGGCATTTTTTTGAACAAAAAAACTGCAAAACTCCCCCGTAGTATCTTTGTTTACAAAATATTCCTTTACTTGTCAACATTTCTATAATATAATCATTATGTATATTATATTTCGGAGGATGCGGCTATGAATAACAAAATACCCGTAAAAATCTTATCTCTCATTATGAGTGTGCTTCTTATTTTTTCCTGTCTGCCCTTGTCATTTGCGGCGGAAGAAGAGGTTTTCACAATAGCAACGATAAATGACACTCATTATTATTCCGAGCGTCTTGCAGGCAATAAGGGTGAGGCATTTTATACCTATCTCAAGGGACACAACTGCATATATAAAGACCTTGATGCAATAATTGATGCACTGCTTGGCTCTCTTGAATATGAGGTTAACAATAACGGTGTAAAGCACATTGTCCTTGTAGGTGATCTTACCACCAACGGTGAATATGAGGGACATGTAGATTTAAGCGAAAAGCTTCTCGCCTTCGAAAAAAAGACGGGAGCCAGTGTTTATGTCACTCCCGGCAATCACGATATAAATAACCCCAGAGCCTCACAGTTCATAAACGACATAAAAGAGCCGGCAAAAATAACAACGAAAAATGACTTTTATGAAATTTACAAGGAGCTTGGCTTCTCGGATGCCTATCATATTTTCTCCGATTTCACAAAAGAGGAAGCAGGCAGTCTTTCATATTCGATAAAGGCAGACGGCTACAGACTTATTCTTGCTGACGGCGGAAAATTTACAGGCGATATAACAGACTCCGGCGAGGACAAGCAGGAAACTGCAGGTGCCTTCACCGAGGAGCTTGTTGAATGGATACTTTCCGAAGCAGAGGATGCCAAAAAGGACGGAGAAACTCCCATTCTTTTCACACACTGGAATATGTCGGGAATGAACTATTTCCACGAATTTCTGATGCAGGGCTTTGTTATTGACGACAACTATAAGCTTCAGGAAATTTTTGCTGATGCGGGAATAAACTATTCCTTCGGCGGTCACCAGCATGTCAGCGATGTCAGCATAACATATTCCGATGCGGGAAATCCCATGTATTCCGTCATCACTCCCACCGTTACCCAGTTCCCCTTCTCATACAGAACAACCGACTTCAGAAAAAACAGCGAGGGCGGTCTTGATGTTACCTTCAATCAGAAGGAATGTGATGAATATGCAGGCGTTGTTACAACTAAGGGGGACGGTGTATACCCCGCTCCCTACAGAAGAACAGGCTTTATAAAACAGTTCGGCGGCACGGCTGATGCCACGAATTATATTTTCGGTATTCTCAAAAGCACTCTTGATAAATATGTTGACGGCTTCCGCAAAGAAGGCAGTATTGTAAAATATCTGGAAAAAGAGCTTAACATAAACATTGAGGAGCTTATCAACGGCTATCTTTTCGGCGGAATTTATCATAACGGTTCAAGCATACTTTCAGGCAAAAATGCCATGAATTTCTTAAATGACCTTGACCGTCAGCTTATGGAACAGTACATTTACCCCAAGGAACAGACCTATCAGCTTATAAAGGACACTCTGAGAAAGCTTCTTGACAGTGAAATATCAGAGGTTCCCTGTACGAAATTCATAGACGAATACGGCTTCGGTGATACCGAAAAGGGCGGCACTCTCGGTGATGCGGTTCTGTCCGTTCTTGCGACGATGTACTATGGCAACGAGGATATTTCCGACGATTTATTCTTACAGGATATTGTTGAATTTTCAGGCAAGCCCGAATTTTTGGAGCTTCTCATTTCTCTCATCAAGGAGCATATTGTTGACGGTCTTCTTGTTGACACCATCCTTGCCAATATTGACTTTAACATCAACAAGCTTTTTGTTGATGAAACTGCAACCATCGGCGAATATGTGCAGATGATATATGCAATCATCCTCAGCGTTCTTGATTCAGGTATATTCAATGAGATGTCCGCAGACAGCTTTGTCAACGCATTTGTTAAAATTCTGAATAATTTCAGTGATGTTTCCCTTAAACGACTTGTTGAAGCAGTGCTTGGCACGGGACTTATCCCCTACGGCTCAACAATTGACGAGCTTGTAGACACACTTCTGGATATGTTCTTACCCGTAGGTGCTCGTGAAACTGCCGTTTATCAGGCAAAAATCGTTATCGGCGGTATGGTACAGGATGACACCAAGGATCACGGTGTAACATACACAAACAACGGTCCCGTTGAGGTTGTCCCCACCAAAGAGGATATGCAGCTTCCCGTAAATGTAACAATGTCAATGACAGATGACAACAGCACATCCTTTACTGTTTCATGGTTTACAAAATATTCTGTAACAGGCACTGATATTGAAATAGTAAAAGCCGACGAAGATTTCACCGGTGCTTCCACAACAGACGGTGTTACCGCAATTTCCGAGACTTCAACATATTCCGCTCCCGGCTTTGATGTTGGTGAATTTTCAATTCTTCCCTATGAAAGAGACATTGTAAAGCACACGGTAACCGTAACAGGACTCACCCCTGACACAGATTATAAATTTATTATCGGTGATTTCACAAAGGGCTTTACATCAGAGGGTAAAATCAGCACAGCACCAGACGAAGACGGCAGCTTTACCTTTATACATATCGGTGACAGTGCAGGCTATATCCCCTCGCATTATGAAAATTTTACAGCCGCACTTCACAGTGCAAATGAGCTTTATCCCGAAAGCGATTTCATTGTTCACACAGGCTCTCTTGTAAAGAAGCCCGTAAACGACGATCAGTGGTCATTTGCAATAGAAAGTGCCGAAGATATCTTCAGCAGTAAAAAATTTGTTTACGCCGCAGGCGAAAACGACAAGGAAGGCAATTTTGCAATCAGCAAATACTTCCCCGTGAATAATGCACCCGAACAGCTTTCTGACAGCGGTGTTTACTATTCCTATGATTACGCTGATGCACACTTTATTGTTCTTAACACAAACAATCTCACATCGGGAGAGGCACTTTCACTTGAGCAGACAAGCTGGTTGAGACAAGACCTTTCCGACAGCACAAAAACATGGAATATCCTTATTATGAATAAGAGCATTTACGGTGCTGAAAGCTCCGATGCTCTCAAAGCACAGCTTCTTTCCATTATGGAAGAATTTGATATTGACCTTATTCTTCAGGGCAGTGAAAAAATATATGCAAGAACCGATTATATAAACGGTGATGAAAAGGCTGATTACAATACAAAGAGCGTTACTGTTGACGGTGAAAAATATGAAGCCTACTGCGACACAAAGGGTACGGTTGCAATAATAAGCGGCAGTGCAGGAACCGAGTTCGGAGGAGTTGTTCCCGAGGGCGATATTTATGAGGAAGCCGAAAGCTGTTCAAACCCCGTTTTCAGTGCCATAACCGTTGAGGGAAATACTCTCGCTGTAAATGCATATACCGTCAAAAACGGAAATGCTTATAAAATTGATTCCTTTGCAATCGTGAAGGATGAAACAGAAATTATGATGGGCGACACTGACCTCAGCGGCAACATAACCGCAGCAGATGCAAGACTTACACTCAGATATTCTGTAAATCTCGAGGAGTTTTCTTCCGTTCAGAAGGCGGCGGCAGATGTAAACCGTGATAAATCAATTACAGCCGCAGATGCAAGAATTATTCTCCGAGCATCCGTAAATCTCGAAAAACTCTCCCCAGAATTTGTAACCTTCACAAAAACCGAGCTTGAAAGCATTACAACCTAAAAATTGCATATATTTGATGCTTTTTTGATTTTTTTGTAAACATTATGTAAACGTATAACCTCTGTTTGTTACCTTATCCGTTTTCCCGTCCTTATATATTGAACAGGGATAAGCCCATTAATATATAAGGACGGGAGAAATGCGTATGTGGGTATCTTTTGAAAGATAAAAAAACACTCACAAAATAACAAACAGAGGTATTGAAAATGACAGAAAAATTAAAAAAAGTAATTAAAGCGATATCAGTATTTTTATCAATAGTATTAATTTTCCAATCTCTTGAAATAGGTGTTCTCGGTGCAAATGAGGTTTATCTTGATATACCGAAAGCCGAAAGCTCAATAGAGGATGATTATTTAAGAGAAATAACCGTTTTTTCGGGAACACATTCAAAAAATGCAGGCAGAGCCGGTATTTTCAGTTTCAATGATTTTACTTTACTCTCCCAGCACAGCTTTGATGTATTGACGGTAGCCTCAAATATATATCCTGTTGATATAAAGCTTAATTTCAACTCATCGGTTCAACGTTTTCTTGAAAATATTGACAGTATAAACAGCAAGGTTTACGGTGACGGATGGCTTCCCAATTACGGAAAGCTGATTTGTGAGGTTGCTTATGCTGACACGCGGGAAATGTATCTTTTTGACGGGGACGGAAGCTGTGAGATTTTTGTTGTAAGTCAGGACTGGTTGGATAAAACCGTTACGAATTCACCGTACCCCGACAGACAGATGTGGGTATCAAAATACGGATATTCCGACACTGTTATTTACAAGATAACAGAAAAAGAAATGGATTATTCAAATATATCCCAAGAGGTTCCCGAACAGTATGCGGTGATTGAAAGTACTGGAGAAATAAGCAGATATGATGCATTCGGACGGCTTCGGGAGAAGAAAAATTCCTCGGGAACATCAAGTCTTAATATAGACTATATGTCTGTTGCATCAAATTTACCCGAGGCAATTTCAAAAATTACGGACGGAATGGGAAATGAATTCCGTTTCACATATGAAAACGGCAAGCTTGCAAAAATAAAAGCATATGCATCAGACGGAACAGCTATTGTTGCAGGTGACGGCGAAGCGGCACAACCGCTTGAAGTAGCGTTTGCATATACCGGCGATTATCTCACTTCTTTTACATTCCCCGACGGAAAAAGTATTTCATTTACCTATGACACTGACGGCAATATGACCTCGGCAGTCAATATAGACCTCAGCAAGCTTGAAATGGAATACACAGGCGGATTTATCAGCAAGCTGACAGAAAAAGCATATAATACGGAAACCGAAGCATATACAACAGGAAATATGTTGACTGTAACAAAAAATTCTGATACCGTCAGAACTTTTTCTGATAATTACGGTGAAACACAAATAAAAACCTTTGACAGTCAGGGAAATATTCTTACAATAACCGACGGTGAAGGCAACATTCTTTATGACAGCACTGCACCTAACGAAGAAGATCCCGAAGAAGAAACTACAGAGGAAGAATCAACGGAAGAAGAATTTATCAGTCTTTGTCCCTGTGAGGAATGCCCCGAATATGAATGCAGCTGTGAGTGTGAAAGCGAGGAATCCTGCACCTGTATTCAGTGCAAAAGAAGCATATATTCCGAAACAGATGAGTTCGGTAACGTAACCGCAGAAATTGCCTTTGACGGCACAAAAACTCTTATAAGTGAACAAGCCGTATATACAACTGACGGAACCCAGCTTTTATCATCAACGGACTCATCGGGCAATACGGCTTATTATACCTATGACGATGCAGGAAATCTTGAAACAGTAACAGCAGGTTCATCTTCGGGAACTGCGGATTATGATGCCGTAGGAAATCTTATATCATTTTCACAGTCCGTTTCGGGCCTTTCCGACGGAAATGTTATGTCTAACAGCTATACATATGAAAATGACAAAGTAAAAACCATATCGCATAACGGCTTTACATATGAATTCACCTATGACGAATGGGGAAATCAGACAACTGCCAAAATCGGTACAACGGTTCTCTCACAAAGCACTTACGGAACACAAGAAAACAAAAACAGACTTTCAAGCACCACCTTTGCAAACGGACAAACTGTCGCTTATA
>JAZNRX010000206.1:0-3392 GCA_045590915.1 Acutalibacteraceae bacterium
CCAGAGTGATGTGCCAGCGCTGCCACATCTCTTTTATGCTTGCCGACCTGAGAGGTGTGAGGAAGTTGACAGGCAGGTCGTAGTTGAACATTTTGCCCAGACCTATTGCCATTTCGGAATAGCCTGCAAAGTCGAAATAAATCTGGAAGGTATAGGCAAATGCTGTAACCCACATCGGAAGTACGCCCAGCGGATTTGCGGCACCGAAGCCGTTATCGACAATCAGTGCAAGCTCATCGGCAATAATAAGCTTTTTGAAAAGGCCGTATGTAAAAATTGAAAAGCCTGCCGCAAAATTCTCTTTGTTGAAAAATCGCTTTTTACCGTCTTCAATCTGCGGCACAAGCTCATCATAAAGAACTATGGGACCTGCAATAAGCTGTGGGAAGAAGGAAACGAAAAGCGTGTAATCGATAAAGTTGAGCTTTTTGTTCTCCGTTCGGAATGTTCTGAGCTGAAAGGATAACTGCTGAAAGGTGAAAAAGCTGATGCCCAGAGGTATCAGTATGCCTTTGAGCGGTATATCGGTTGAAGCGATAGCGTTTATCGTGTCAACTGTGAAATCGTAGTATTTGTAATAACCTATCAATCCCACGTTGAAAATTACCGACAGAATAAATATAGCTTTTTTTAAGCTTTGCGATTTGCCTGCCAGAGAGATTTTCGCCAGAAAAAAATTCACTAAAATCGAAGCTGATATTATAAGGAAATAGCTCCACTCAAAATACGAATAGAAGAAAAGGGAAGCGGCGGCAAGAAAAGTACGCTGAGGATACGGGTTTTTGATTTTTGACAGCGCAAAATACACCACAGCCGTTATAGGCAGAAACGCAAAAACAAACTCATAAGACGAAAATAACATCTGCCGTATGCCGCTCCTTTCCAAAAAATTACTAATACATTAAATTATATATTATCATACCGAAAATAATAAAGCAATAGTTTCTAAAACAAACTCAGTTTGCCCCGTTAGCGTTCGGAAAGAGCTTATTATTGTAAACTGAATAAAAATTCACCCCAAAGTCCTTACTGAAGGATTTCGGGGTGTCTTATTGCGAAGAAAATTTACTGCATGTTCTTCTCGTAGGACTCGATCATCTTCTTAGATGTCATCCCCACACGACTTTTTCTCTCGTCATAGCCTGAAACCCCAGCAGAATCAACGGTTTTAGCTACTCGCGCAGGCTTCGTTTTGAATAGATGTTTTTCGGTTATTTCGCCGGTAACGAGTTTAATCTCAATCTTGGCGCAACAACCGTCCTGAGCAGTTACGAAGATTTTATCAACATATTTGTCTACAAACTTTTTCGTAATAAGCTCTTCTGAAGAAACCCTTGAAGCATTCAAAAGGGTAGTTTTTATTTCATTGATACTCTGTTTCAGACCTTCATCGGATACGAGCTGCTCGTTTAATGCTTTTATGGTTGTCTCAATGTTTTCTATGTCATTTGCGATTCTTTGTTTAAGTCTCAAATATTCATTTTCTGAATGTTTACCATCAACGTAAAGGTTGAAGAGTTTGGCTTCACTTTCATAAAGCTTTTCTCTTTGTTCTTCTGCTCGTTTGAGTTCATGTTCTGTTCCATCATTTTGCATAATGTCCAAAAGCAATTGTGTGTACTCTTCAATAATCTGCTCAAGATCCTCACTAACACTTCTGAATGTTTCATACAATACTTTTTTTATTTCACTTTCGTATATTGCAAATGAGTGGCAGTAGTTTTTTCCGTTTTTTATTTTACCGCTGCAAACCCATTTTGAATTTGTTGAACCGTCTCTGTTTTTACAGTCTTTCCTATAATAAGGTGAACCGCAGTTTTTACAAACGATCTTACCGGTAAGAAGATTGGGATGATTACATATACCTTGGCGATACTTGACATCAGCACTGCGTTTAGCTAAAACCTTATTGGCTGTTTCCCACAGCTTCTCAGAAACTATCGGCGGAACAATTTCACCGCTTTCATCCTTATACATTATCCACTCTTCAGATGGTAAAAATTCTCTCTTTTCGCTGAACAGGTCAAGATTTCTGACTTTGCCGCCTACATAATACCCCTTATATTTAGGGTTTGAAATGATGCTTGAAAGAGTGTTATGGGCAATCTTGTTACCGTTCCTGTTGCGATATCCCTTATTCCAAAGAATACTTTCAATCTGTTTAAGACTGTAATCGCCCGAAGCATACAGTTCAAAAACCTCGACAACCATAGGGGCTTCATTTTCATTAATAACAAGGCGTTTTTTCATCTTGTCGTATCCGAAAATTCTACTATTTCCAAGAACGACCCCTTTTGCAATAGCCTGCGCATGACCAAATTTGACTCGATCAGAAAGCACACGAAGTTCATTCTGAGCAACTGATGAAAGAAGACTTAATACAAATTCAGAATTCTGGTCAAAGGTATTGAGAGCATTGTTCTCAAAAAGCACACCAACTCCGCAGGATAAAAGTTCTCTTGTATATTTAAGACTGTCCACAGTGTTGCGGGCAAAACGAGAGATTTCCTTTGTAATAATAAAATCAAACAGACCTCTTTTGCCGTCTGCTATCATTCTGTTGAAACTGTCTCTTTTCTTGGTGCTCTTACCGGAAATACCCTCATCAATATAACCCTCAACATATATCCAATTTGGGTTATTTTTAATTAAATCTTTATAGTAAGAAATCTGATTATCAAGCGAATTAAGCTGTTCATCTTTTTCGCTCGAAACGCGGGCATAGAATGTAACTCTCATAGGGATTTCCTGAATCCTTACACCCTTTGCAAGAAGTTTTTGCACTTCAAAAATATTCATAAAAACACTTCCTTTTGTTTGTATAATTCAATTATATATGTAAACGCTGATAATTGCGATATGTAACTATTGGGAGCGAGCACAAGACGGTTGTCCTGTGCTCATTCGCAATGGTATCAAAGAAAAATGTTACCGAATTTGGTTTCGATAGCATTCATCATTTTGGCTTTTAATTCTTCATCAATGTGCCCTGCTTCATAAAGGTTTTGAGTGAAGTAAATAAACATAATCTCTTTTGAAATAGCCTTTTTGCCGGTATCGTTCAATACATAACCTCTTTTCGGATTTTGTTCAAGGCTATTTTTTGCAGAGTTTTCTGTTTTAGTCATGCTTTATTGGCGATTTTGAAGTGATTTTAAATAAAAAAACACCACAAAAGCTGAAAATCAGCGTTTATGGTGTTGGAATGATATATCAGAAATTTCGTTTTAGAGTTGTTTTCTATTAATTAAACTATACAAAAAAGCAGACCATGTAGGTCTGCTTTGAATGCTTATTTACATATTAAGTCTTTTACAAGAGTTGAAAGTGTATCGAGTTGCTTATCATTAAGGCGTTTCAAGTCTTTGACAATAGCATCAAGTTTTGTAGGA
>JAZNRX010000207.1:0-13220 GCA_045590915.1 Acutalibacteraceae bacterium
CTGTAAAATTGCAGTTGTTGATGAAAACGGCAAGGTGCTTTCCACAGGTGTTATTTATCCCACACCGCCTCAGAATAAAAAAGAGGAAGCCGCTGCAACCGTACATACACTTATTAAGAAGTTCGGCGTAAACTGTATATCAATAGGCAACGGCACAGCTTCAAAGGAAGCGGAAATCTTCGTTGCAGAAACAATAAAGCAGTACGGCGGTGCCGTCACCTATATGGTTGTGAATGAAGCGGGGGCTTCAGTTTACTCTGCATCAAAGTTAGGTGCACAGGAATTCCCAGAATTTGACGTTTCCTTAAGAAGTGCCGTATCTATTGCAAGAAGATTACAGGATCCCCTGTCAGAGCTTGTTAAAATTGAGCCGAAATCCATCGGTGTCGGTCAGTATCAGCACGATTTGCCTCAGGCAAGACTTGAGGACTCCCTTTCAGGTGTTGTTGAAGACTGCGTAAACTCCGTAGGTGTTGACCTCAACACCGCATCCCCCTCTCTTCTTAAATATGTTTCAGGCATAACTGCCGCAACCGCAAAAAATATCGTAGCATACCGTGACGAAAACGGTGCCTTCACCTCCCGTGCAGGACTTAAGAAGGTCAAGGGACTTGGCCCCAAGGCATACGAGCAGTGTGCAGGCTTCCTTCGTATTCCCGGAGGAAAAGAAACTCTTGATAACACCGCAGTTCATCCCGAATCCTATGATGCCGCGAAAAAGCTTCTTGAAATTTTAGGAATAGATGCAAAAAAGCTTGGCAAGGACGGAATTGCAGATATTGAAGAAAAGCTCGAGGTTTACGGCAAGACGAAGGCAAGTGAGCAGACCGGTGTTGGCATTCCCACACTTACGGATATTGCCGCAGAGCTTAAAAAGCCCGGCAGAGACATCCGTGATTCACTCCCTGCCCCCATGCTTCGCTCCGACATTCTTTCTATGGAAGATCTGACACAGGGAATGGAGCTTCAGGGTACTGTCAGAAACGTAATCGACTTCGGTGTCTTTGTAGATATCGGCGTTCATCAGGACGGACTTGTTCACATTTCACAGATAACAAACCGCTATATCAAGCACCCGTCAGAAGTGCTTAAAGTCGGTGACATTGTAAAAGTAAAGGTGCTTTCCGTTGATGTTCAGAAAAAGAGAATATCACTTACAATGAAATAAAAATAATCAAATGGGGTGTTTTTATGTCAGCAAAAAAGATTGCTAAGGTTGCTATCGGCACTGCTGCAGGTGCCGCCGCTCTTGTAGGTGCGGTTATCCCGATTTCTTATGAATTCATCCTCAACATTCCCTTTGCCGCAAAAATAGGCGAAAAGTTCTCACCTGCGGCAATTGAGGTTCCCGATGAAGAAAATACCGAGCCTGTTGAAATTCCCGAAGGTCCCACCGAGCAGGAGCGTTTCGGTGCCGCCGTCGGCGAATGGAACAGTACGCATCAGGCACAGGATCTTTTTATTACAAATGAAAAAGGTCAGAAAAGACACGCGAAGGTCTTTGACAACGGTCACCCTGACAAGTGGGCAATTATTTTCCACGGCTATACATCAAACCCCTGCGGAATGTATCACTATGCATTTTGCTATGCCGAAATGGGATTCAACTGTCTTCTGCCCTCAATGATAGGACACGGAGACGATCCCAATTCCCACTGCTCAATGGGTTATCACGACAGATATATGGGCATTGACTTTATTAACCACCTCGTTTCCCTTTATCCCGACTGTGAAATTGCACTTCACGGTGAGAGCATGGGTGCGGCTACAACAATGCTTATTACAGGTGAAAAATTGCCCTCAAATGTAAAATGTGCGGTTTCAGACTGCGGCTTTACCACAGTTTTTGAGGAATATACCCATGTTACAAAAAAGCAGATTTCACCTTATCTCGTTCCGCTTCTTCCCGCAATCAGTAAATATTCCGAGCTTCGCGGAAATTTCAATTTCAAAAAATGTGCCCCTGTTGAAGCAGTCAGGAACTCCGATACCCCCACACTTTTCGTTCACGGCGAGGCGGATGATTTTGTGCCCTTCAGAATGTTAGGTGAGGTTTATGAGGCCTGCAGTGCCCAAAAAGAGTTTTTCACAGTCAAAAAGGCTGAGCATGCACAGTCCTCAACTCTGGCTCCCAAGCTTTACTGGACAAATGTTTATAACTTCGTAAAGAAATATATTGAATTATGATAAAAACAAAAAAAAGAGATGTGGATATGACAGAGGGCAATATTGTCCGTCATCTCATAACCTTTGCCATTCCTCTTTTGCTGGGAAATCTTTTCCAGCAGCTTTATAACACCGTTGATGCGTGGACCGTAGGTAAATTTGCATCGAATGAAGCCTATTCCGCTGTAGGAAGCGTGGGCCCCATCATCAATATGCTTATAGGAATTTTTCTCGGTCTTGCAAGCGGAGCAGGTGTTGTTATATCCCAGTCCTACGGTGCAAAGCAGTTTCAGAAAGTAAAGGAAGCTGTTCACACCTCAATGACACTGACACTTATTCTTGCGGTAATCTTCACATTTCTCGGTATAGCTCTGGCTCCCTTTATGCTTAAAATGATGAAAATGCCCGATGAGGTAATTCCCGAAGCCACAACATATCTTACCATATACTTTGCAGGCGTTACGGGACTTATGGTTTATAATATGGGAGCGGGAATTTTAAGAGCAGTGGGCGACTCAAAAAGACCTTTCGTTTATCTCGTTGTTGCCGCCGTGCTTAACACTGTTCTCGACCTTGTTTTTGTTATTGTCTTCGAAATGGGAGTTATGGGTGTTGCACTTGCCACTGTCATATCACAGAGCGTTTCGGCAATACTTGTGCTTATAACACTTTTCCGCTCGGAGTCCTGCATAAAAATATATCTTCGGGATATAAAAATAAATTTCATTCAGCTGAAGCTCATAATGAGAGTGGGAATTCCTGCCGCACTGCAGATGGCAATAACATCATTTTCAAATATATTTGTACAGTCCTATATCAACCACTTCGGTGTGGACTGTATGGGCGGCTGGACAACATACACAAAGCTTGACCAGTTTATGTTCCTGCCAATGCAATCGGTTTCCCTTGCCGCAACGACCTTTATGGGACAAAATCTCGGCATAGGAAATGTGGAAAGAGCAAAAAAAGGCGTGCGGGTGGCATCGGTTATGTCACTTATATGCACCGCAGCTATTATGCTTCCGCTTGTATTTTTTGCTCCCTTCTTCGGTGCGATATTCAACGACAAGCCTGAGGTTATCGAATACAGCACAATACTTCTGAGATGGATGTCACCCTTCTATCTTCTGTGCTGCTTCAATCAGGTATATTCGGCAGCTCTTCGCGGTGCGGGGAATTCAAAGGTGCCGATGATAATAATGCTCTGCTCCTTCGTTTTGTTCAGACAGGTATATCTTTTCGTTATGGCAAACTTCATCTGTAACGAAATTATCCCCATCGCAATGGGCTATCCTGCAGGCTGGGCAGTCTGCTCTGTTGCAACGCTTATATATTATAAAAAAACCGACCTGCTGAAAACAAAGCTGGTATCGTAATTTACAAAAAACTGGAGTCCTGAAATCTGCGGGACTTCAGTTTTTGTGTTTTTACCCAAATTGCACCTTTGGAATTATACATATTGATAATGCGATAAATGTTGTTTTTTATAAGATATTATGATAAAATTATATCAATTATAATAAAGGAGAGGTGTTATGGCTAAGGTATCAAAGGAAACTTTCTCAAAGTTTTTTACTGAAGTAAAAACACACTGGAAAACTCCTGCCGAGGGAAAATATGTTCCCTATAAAGAATATCTCAACATATTCTTTTCGGTAGGTGCAAACTACACGGCATCAAAGGTGCTTGAGTACATCTATTTTGCAACGGGCTGCTTCCTTATAATGCATCATTATAAGCTTCCCTATCTCACATTCTCGATAATCGGTATTATCAATATGCCCTTAGGCTATGTAACCGCTCTTATATGGTGGTTCGTTTGTGACAATCTGGGCTTTTTGCCGGGAAAAACGGAAAAAAAGCTATATACCGTATATGTCGCAATGATAGTCTTCGGTCTTTCGTGCATATTCTTTGACTACTCCACCCTTTTCGATCCCAACTCAAAATTCATCATTTTCCTCAACTCTCTTGAGGGAATGAGTGCCACCGCATGCTTCAAGGTATTCGGTACACATTTCCTGTATTCAGGCTGGGTAGGAGCAAGAAATATCTTCTGGAGAAAGAAGCTTATTCCCAAATTCGGTCGATATAAATATTCTCTTTATTCCGATGTTATTCCCAAGTGCATTGTGGTTATCCTCATCGGCTGGCTTCCCATTTATGAAATCGCCGATGTTTCCACACGCGTGTGGGCGGCAAACCTTCTTTTTGCAATTTACGGTGTTTTCGGTTTCGGAAATGTTCTCGAAACTACAACACAGAGCATCTCTCCCGATCCTACCGAAAGAATTCTTGTAAGAACATACCCCGTAAAGCTTTCACACTTTTTGCAGACTATTATGACAATTATCATCCCTGCCCTTGTAGGTACTCTCAAAAACGGCTGGGCTGACATAAACTTCTTCCGTTGGGTTATTCCGGGAACCTTTATTGCCTGTGCAGTGCTTACAATGATAGGTGCCAGCACCATAAAGGAAAGAATTCCTCAGCCGCCTCTTGAAAAGAAGGTCAACATCAAGTTCTGGGACGGTATGTTCGGTGTTTTACATAACAAATACCGTTGGATAAACACGATGGTGGGACTTATTGACTCTCTCGGAAACGGTATGCTTGCATTTACAAGTATTCTCTATCTTTACACCTTCCGTCTCCAAGGTCTTCCCTATTCAATTCTGACACTGCTTATTTCCTTTGCGGGAACGCCTCCGGATCTTCTCACCCCCTATTTCTTAAAGAGATTTTCCTACAAGCAGATTATGATATTCTATCAGCTGACAAGAGGCTTCGGTAATCTTGGACTTGTTGCGGCAATATGGTTCTGCGGTGACAATCTTGTGCTTTGCGGTACGCTTTGTGTTGTTGTAATGTTCCTTATGGAAATGACAAAGACCGTTCCCACATCTGCAGGCCACGATATGAATGTTAAAATCAACGACTATCAGATGTATCTTTCAGGTGAAAGACTTGAAAGTTTCTCGGGTATTTTCGGTTGGTTCACAGGCCCCATCACATCCTTTGTAGGACTTATAATTCCTCTTATGCTTCTCTCCTACGGCTTCAACAGCAACTGGGATATTCTGTTCCTTGACGAAGCAAGACTTAAAATTGTTGTAATTCCTCTGCTTATTGACGTTGTGGGCTTCTTCCTTATGACAATTCCCTTTATATTCTGGGACTATGATGCAAATAAGCAGAATAAGGTTATGCAGGTTCTCAAACGCCGTGCGGAAGTAACGGAAAAGAAGGCTCTTGAGCAGGGCGAAAAGATTTCCGGCGGATATAAGGGTTAAGGAGGTGCCGAAAATGAGTAAAAAAGAGAAAAAGATGAATAATGCCCTCACGGATGATACAATAATTGAAATCCCAGAGGACGAAATATACACCTATCACATTGAAGGTCTTGCCCCTCCCCACATCAACAAGCCTTATAAGAACTATGCACTGAAAAAGGCAATCTTTATCGCTGTTATTATCGTCTCCATTGCCCTTTCGATGTATTTCTCACTTTATATTCTCACCACGGATGTCTTCACCTTTGCGGAGATTTCCGACGGAAATTATCAGTTCACAAAATTCTCAAATCCGGGCTATATAGATGAGCTGACAATAAACTGGGTATCTGACATCGAATATCCCGAAAATAAGACAAGCGATAAAAACTATGTAACCGTAACTGATGCACCCGATGAGCTTCCTGAAGTTCCCGTTGCAACAAAGGAGGAGTTTATTTCCTATCAGAAATATCTTCTCAAGCAGCAACAGATCGAAGCTACCGAGGCAGCTAAAAAGCTTCCCTCCTTTGAAATCACCTATGATGAAAGCAAGCCCGTTACATCAATAAAGGAATATGCAATTAACGGTGACGGCTATATAAAGACCATTTACATCGGTGAAAATGTTCTTGAAATTGACGGCAAGGCTTTCTATTCCTGCTGGTCGCTCCAAAGAATTATAGTTGACGAAAACAATCCCAACTATTGCGATATTGACGGTGTTCTTTACACCAAGGACAAGAAGACTGTAATTTGCTATCCCTGTGACAGAGATCAGTATTTAAGAGAAAAATACGGCTATCCTCAGGAGCTGTGGCAGTGGACTCCCACAGATTCCGCAGGAAAGCAGATAATTTCCGATGAAGCTTATGCTCCCATTTACGAGGAATATTACGAAAAGGTTATGACCTATGTAATTCCCTCAACAGTTGAAACTGTAGGTGAATTATGCTTCAATTACTCAAATCTTGCAACAGTTTATCTTCCCGAGGGACTTAAAAAGGTTGATGATCTGGGCTTCTTCGAAATGCCGAATATGAAGGATTTCTATACATATATCACAGAGGCAGCCATTGAAGAAACCTCATACGAGGGAGCAAAGGACCTTAAAACCTACCTTTCATTCCCCGAAGGACTTGAATATATCGGTACGGATGCATTCAGCTATAACAAAAATATGAATTATGTTTATATTCCCTCATCCGTAAAGTTTATCGGACATCACGCTTTCTGGGAAAGCTGTTATGAGGAAGGCGGAGAAATCAAGGGTATTACTGAGCTTAATATCGCTCTGAGCAGGGAGGATTTCAAAGAGAATGTAGAAACAGGCGACCAATGGACACCCATCTACAACCACAATCTTCTTAAAAAAATCCCCGTAAACTACGGCGCTGAAAGAAAATAACACACAAAAAAGGCTTTGACCGATTTGGTCAAAGCCTTTCATTTTACAACAGAGCGAAGCACAACAAGACACGAAGCGTCTTCCGACAGTCACTTCTACACTGTTCACTATTACTTCTTACCTGAAATTTTTCCTGCGGAAAAAATTTAGTCCCATTCCGTACCTGTTACGGTATCCATATCTATTCCCGTTGTATCGTGTGTCTTCTTTATGAGAAGAATAAGGGCTGCTGTGAAGCCGGGCACCAGAAGTGAGAAGCAGCAAGCCGCCATAGCGGTATTGCCGATGGTAAGCGTGAAGGGCATACTCAGCACAAAGGAAAACACGAAGCCCACTGCCGTTACGATATACTGGGCAGACATAGCCGAGGAACGAAGATTTGTGGGTGAGGACTCACCTATCATCATAATAATTACATCATTGGTGGAATAATAGCTTCCTATAGCCGCACCGCAGAAAAATCCTGTTATAAGAGGAGCCCAGTTGCAGTATGCACCCACAGAAAAAAGCACATATGAAAGCACACAGTTGAATGCGGTGGTAACAGCGGCGGCTTTTCTTCCCTTCCAGTCGGAAATGAAGCCCATAATAACCTGAGCTATGGCAAGTCCCAGAGGATAGAGGAAAATTGCCTCTGTGTAGGTGGTGACTCCTACTGTAGCGACGGCTTCTTCAAGAGATGCCGCACCGCCCGATGCAAAAAGATTTGAAGCATAACCGTAGTTGAGGACTATGGGATAATTCATACTTGCGACAAAGCCGATATTTGCAACAGAGGACACAATATAAAGCCACTTGAGCTGCTTGTGCTTCCACGCGAACTTAAGTGCGGGAATGAGACCTCCCTGTTTATTTGCATCATCAGCCGCTTTTTTCTCTCTTTCAAGCTCCTCGGGAGTTTTTCGAAGATAGGTAAGCCTTGATTCAATAAATGCATCGGTTTCTCTTGCACAGAAAAGTGCAATAAAACAAACAACAATACCCACAATAGCGGGGATAAAATATACATTTCTCCACTCGCTGACATCCGCCATAAGCTTGTCACGAAGATATGGCACCAGCATAACCGCAATATTTGCAAAGAATTTTATTGAGGAATAAATCCTTGCCCTGTGCTTTGACGGAGAGGACTCCATAATGTAAACCACGTGCATATCGTGGGGGATGAAAAACTGAACGATACAGGCACCTATAAAATAAAGGGGAATGTTATCGGAAAGGTAGATAACAAGCAGTGCCGCACTCATTCCGAAGGTGTTTATAATAAGAAACTTCTTTCTGCCCCAGCGGTCAGCAAGCGGTCTGTATAAGAGACCTATTGCCTGAAATGGAATTGCAAGTCCCGACAGAATATCAAGAAGGGATGCGGAATTGCCTGTTCTGAACAGATCGTTGGCAATTTCAGTCTTCATCAGTGTTCCTATCTGAGAAGCAATTTCATCAACCGCATAAATAAGAGCGATTATAAAAATCAGATAAACAATATAATAATTTCTTTTGGGACGGGCCTTTTCCTTTTCCCATCGGGCAATTTCCTTTTCCCGTCTTAATGCCTGTTTCTGAAGCTTTTGAGCCGTCATAACCTTATTTTTCATATTTTCACCCTGAATGTCTTTACTTCAAAGGGATGTACGGTGAAGGTGAAGGAATTACCGTTTGCCTCAATTTCCTTTTCATCCGTTTCCATCATATTACATTCAATTACCTTTATACTGTCACAAGGAAGTGTGAGAGTAACTTCTCCTGTGTGTGATGATGTTTCATACACACGGATAATTATACCGTCACCGTCCTGTGCTTTCTTTATTGCATCAATCATAACCCTGTCATCAGACACCGTGACAAAGGATTTTTCATTTTCTGTACCGTCACCCTTTTCAACATATACCGCCGTAAGAGGAATGTTTTCCTTGAAAGCCTCCTTGACGGTGCCGCTGTCATCCCAGCGGTTTTCGTGAACGAAAATACCGTAACGGAAGGTGGAAATGCCCTTATCAGCAGTAGCATCGGGAAGAATGGGAGCTCGCATAAGAGTAATTCTCATGGTGTCGCCGTCAATATCATAACCGTATTTACAGTCATTTATGATACTGACACCCACATCGCCCTGTGAGAGATCCGCCCACTTGTGTGCACACACCTCAAACATAGCCTTTTCATAGGAATTGTTTGCATAGGTAGGTCTTTCAAGTGCACCGTGAGCAATTTCATATGTAGCAATACGGGAGCGTATATCAAGGGGGAATTCGGCTTTAAGCACCTTTTCACACTCATCCCAGTTGACCTCAGTATCAAAAATAAGAGTTTCGCTTTCTGCGGTGAGGGTGATATTCTGTGTGATTACGGAATTGTTGAATTTGTGAACAGTTGTGATGACTGCCTTTACGGGTGAGCATTCGGTGAGTGCTACGCTTTCGGCTTCACCCAGATACCACATCTTCATCTTATAATCGTTTTCAAGGTTCCATGCACTTTCGTGAATGGGCTTGTCGTGTGAAACAGAGAGAAGATTTGACTTTCCCTTAAGGATATTTCTGCCTATCTTCTTGTTTATCAGTGCGGTAAGATTTCCGTGTTCATCAAATTCTGCACGGATAAATTTATTTTCAAGGAAATTGATGTCCGCACTGACAGTTTCCTGAAGGGGGGCTTTTTCTTTTTCCTTTATATAGAAAACCTTATAGCCCATGGGAGCCACATTTTCCGCAATGAATTCCGCAGTATTTCCCTTTACGGTGCAAGCCATAACTTTACCCGATTTGTCTGTAATTTCACCGTTTTCAAAGGGAATTTCGCATTTTACGGTATTTGTAACCGCAAAGGGCAATAAATTCCATACGACAATGGCATTTTCTTTATCTGCGGCCTTGTAAGAGAGGGCTTTTAAAGCACCGTCAATAATTTCATTACCCTCTTTGTTCATAAGAGCATATTCTTCTCTTGTGTTTACAAAAACCTCTTCAATGGATGTGCCGGGGAGAATATCGTGGAACTGATTTGTGAGAAGAAGCTTCCACAGCTTTTCGAGTCTTTCTTTATCGTATGTACCGTCCAGAAGTGTGAGCATTTCAGCATTACGAAGCATATATTCACCCTTGCGGTTATTCTTTTTCACAAATGCCTGACTTGTGAAGGTGCCGCGGTGATTTTCATAATACATTTCACCGTCCCACACGGGAAGCTTATCCTTATCCTTTTCAATAACTGCAAAGAAATCGTTTGCCTGCCCCATTCTCACCTTGGGAAGACCGGGCATTTTTTCAAAACGGCGTACCTTTTCAACCATATCAAAGGTACAGCCTCCGCCGCCGTCGCCATAGCCGAACATACCCATTGATGCATCAACAAGGTCATTCTGGCGGTTGGTTTTTCTTGTGCGCTTAATATAATTTGCATCGGCTTCACCCTCATAATGAACCTTCTGCATATAGGACACAACCTCATCACCCGAATGTGAACGCCACTTGAACACACTGAGGGGGAATTCGTTTGTATCGTTATACTGAAGCTTTGAGGTGAGGAAATATTTCATTCCCGATTTTTTTATAACCTGAGGCAGTGCGGCTGTGAAGCCGAAGCAGTCGGGAAGCCAGTAAATGTCGGAGGAAATTCCGAATTCCTTCATAAAGAACTCTCTGCCGTATAAAAGCTGACGAATAAGGCTTTCACCCGAAGCAATATTGGTGTCGGCTTCAACCCACGTATTGCCCGTAATTTCCCACTGTCCGTTTTTAACGAATTTCTTTACATCCTCATAAACCTCGGGATAGTGGTCTTTTACATAACTATAAACTGCCGCCTGACTCTGTGTAAACTTGAAGTCGGGATAGGTCTTCATAAGAGAGGCATTGTTTGAGAAGGTTCTTGCACATTTTCTGTGAATTTCCTTAACAGTCCACAGCCATGCAACGTCAAGATGAGAGTGACCGCAGATTATAACCTCACCCGGTGTGGAATAGTTGATTTTTGCAAGCTCTGACCAGAGGGATTTTTTTGCTTCGGGGATTGTTTCATAAAAACGCTCCTTTCCGAAATCAAAATCAAGCTTATGAATTGCGGTGTCAACTGCATTATAAATTCTCTTACCCACATATTCGTCTTCTGTATTCTCATAAACATCCCATGCACAGTTGATGTCATACCATATATCCTCAGCCGCCTCATTGACAACACGGAAAGCGGCAGTGTTCATGGTGTAGGTAATGGGTGTTTTATCGGGGAAGGCGTGATTGAAATATCCGCCTGAATCCACGGCATTTTCAACCTGAATAAAAAGCTTCTCCCCTGCTTTAAGGGGCTTGTGGAAAAGAATATCAGTTCTGTGAACCCAGCCTGAAGCCTCACGGGAGCTGACGGCTCCGTAAATTTCTCCGTTGATGCGGATAATTGCCTCTCCTCCGAAATCCACGGTGAGATAAACCTTTTTATCGGAAAGAATTTCGGGAACAGTGAACTCTGTCTCAAAATATCTTGTTGTATCAAGGGTTGCACTCCAACGGTCTCCAAGTCTCATTTCTGTCTTCGGGGCATCGTCAAGGGTGATAACCGCAGGACTTGTATGAACACCCGTATAGGATGTCCAAAGGGGCAGTGTAACTGCAGTTTCGGTGACATAATCATCCAGTTGCTTTATAAGATTTTTAAGAACTCTGGGATTAAAGGTATGATGCAACATAAAATCTCCTCCTTTCCTACATATTAACAAATCCTGAAAATCAATGCAACAATAATATGTATATTTTTAACAATATATGTAGTAATAAAAGCAAGGGATGCTTTCGCATCCCCTGCTCTTGTTATTCTTTATTTGCCGATACCCTTGAAGAAATCAGCAATCTTTCTGAAGAAGCTGAGAAGCCATTCCCAGAAGGACCACTTTGTAACTGTCTGACCGCCGTTGCCGTCATCAGTTATGTCTACCATAGCACCTGCGATTGTAACCTTGGCATCGCCTGAGCCTGCGGGTACTACATAATAGCCGTTTTCATCGGGTTCGGCCTCTTCACCGTTGATATAAACGATATAATCATCGAACATAAAGTTCTGATATACCTTTACCCTGAAACGAAGATCAAAGTCATCAGACCAGTAAATGATATCGGCATCATAAACTGCCCTATAGTCTTCAATGATGAAGTGAGTCTTGTCTATTGAAGTGAAATTGATACCTCTTGTGTTACCGCCCTGAATGATTGTAACGGTCTTTGATGCCTTGAGGATACCTCTTGTTGCGGTGATGGTTACTGTACCTGTGCCGATAGCATAAAGCTTACCGTTGGCAAAGAATACAACATTTTCATCGGAGGATACCCATATTGCATCGGTAACAACCGTGCCGAGAGGCATCTTAACTGCCTTGAGGTCAAGTATTGTTCCTACATATGCAGTTGATGCACCCTGAATTACGAGGGTTGAGCCCGCATCGGGATAGATAACATCAATAAGGGAGCCTATCTGAGTTGCAACATAGTCAACCTTTGCCTGCTCTGACTTATCAAGTGTATTTCTGTCCTTCTTGAGCTCTTCAAGCTGCTTGAGAACTGCTTCAATCTGAGCCTTATTTTCTTCAAGAACGCTGTCTTCCACAACGCCGCCCTTGAGAATTTCGTTAAGAGTTTTTTCAAGGCTGTCAACATTTGACCAATTACAAGGCTCTGTATAAACTGCAGTGTAGGTGGTTTTGCCTGTTACTGCGGTGATAGGCTTATCCCACGCCTTAAACTTGTGAATAAAGCCTGTGGAATCTGTATAATCGGGAACAGTGGGAGCTGTAACGGTATCGCCAAGCTGTGCCTTGATTACAACAGTTTCACCGTAAAGAACGAATGTGATTTCTCTTTCGGGACGAACCTGAACGGTTGTTCTTGAAAGCTCCTTATTACAGGATGTACAGTATACAACACTGTCATAATGTCCGTCTGCTGTATCTGTGGGAGGAACATTGTTTTCAACAACTGCCTCGCCTTCGATGTGTCCTGTCATTGCATCAACAACAGTTTCTCTTGAAAGCTCAGTCTTCTTACCGGCAGCTTCGCATACTGAACAGTAAACTACTTCGTCGTGGCTTCCGTTTTCTTCACACTTGGGAGCAACAACATTCTCTGTCACTGCTTCGGCAGGTGTGTGAGCCTTCTTTTCGATTGTCTTCGCCGTTCTGTTGATTTCGTGCTTACATTCGGCAACTGAACAGTAAACAACGCTATCATATGAGCCTTCTGCATAGCAAGTAGAGTCAACTACGTTTTCTCTTACTGCATCTGCAGGTGTGTGAGCCTTCTTTTCGATTGTCTTTTCTGTTCTGCTGATTTCAAACTTACATGCTTCAACTGAACAGTAAACAACGCTATCATATGAGCCTTCTGCATAGCAAGTAG
>JAZNRX010000208.1:0-2878 GCA_045590915.1 Acutalibacteraceae bacterium
GCAAAGCCTCCGAATTCCGAAATCCGAATTCCGAATTTGCGAAACATCCGACCTCATTTGCAGTCCTCTCCTCTTCATTCCGTATAATCAAAATTTTCCTCAAATACTATGCGTATGCTCTCGGCTTCGGGGGCTTCGGTTTTTTCTATGGCGCTTATTACTGCCGCCGCTTCCTTCACCGCCGCACAGGCTTCCTTGAGCTCCTTGCTTTCAATTTTTTTGTCCTTGTCCTTTACGAATTCCTGACACATATTGTAAGCACATTTACAGAGCATTTCCGAACACTGCTCCAGATAGCCTGTCGGGGTGCGAGCCTTTCTTTTCTTATCCTTATCCGTATTAATCACCTCTTTCCCGAAAGCATCAAATAATCGGATGAGATTAAATCCCATCCGATGCTTTGGTTTATTCAGTTTTAAGCTTCACATTTCTGATATTCGCAAACGAACATTTGTTCTGTTGTGACTGTATTATAGCACATCGAAAAAATTTTGTCTCCCTCAAAACGCATAGGTTGGAAACAAATATTTTGTCTTTTTTTGTGTGTTTTTTGTGCATATTGCACAAAGCACCTCATTTCACAAATAAAAGCATAACTTAATTATTAAATACAAACACATTCTATTCATTCTATACCTTCTATTCTTTCTATATATAATTGTATGGCGGTGTGATACTTGGTGTAACAATCGGTGTGACGATTGGTGTGATGAACGGTGTGACGAAAATAAAACGCTCGGTATCGCTGAAGCCTTGATATATAAGGAAATTTTCGCAATTTCGGTGTGACGAACGGTGTGACGAACGGTGTGACAAACAGTGTGATAAACAGTACGACAAAGCCTTGTTATTTAAGCTTTCTTGTTATGTTTCACTTTTCCCTTTAATGTGCATACTATATATTAGCAAGTTCAGGAGGTTTTTTATGTATAAGGTTTCGTCTTCTTCCTTTTTTCTCGGAGCGTCCACGCCGTCGGGCTTTCATTCTCTGTTTTCCCAGCTATATTCCCCTGAAGACGGATGGGTGCTTTACATTATAAAGGGCGGTCCCGGAACGGGAAAATCCACTCTTATGAAAAAAATTGCCGCCGAATGTGAACGACAGGGGCGGTATTATGAAAAAATACACTGTTCATCCGATCCGAAAAGTCTTGATGCGGTTATTATTCCCTCACTTAAAATAAGCATTGCCGACGGTACGGCACCTCATGTTTTAGAGCCGAAATATCCCGGTGTATGCGAAAAAATCATTGATTTGGGAGCCTTCCGCGACGACGGTGTATTAATGAAAAGCCGTGAGGAGATTATTGAGCTGACAAAGAAAAACAGTGAACAGCATAAAAAATGTATGACCTTTCTTGCGGCGGCAAGAGGTGCCAACAATGACACCCTCAGCGTAGCCGCCTCGGCACTGCGCATAGGCAAGGTTCATAAATTTGCAGAAAAGCTGACAGACTCAAGGCTCCGTTCTGAAAGTAACACTGAAAGCGTACTGAAAAAACGCTTTCTCAGTGCTCTTACTCCCAACGGACTGACTGTTTTCCGTGACAGCTTTTGTGCCTTTTGCGAAAACAAGGTCATACTGAATGACAGCTTCGGCTGTGCATCCTCGGTTATTCTCAAGGTTGTTGCTCTCAAGGCTGCAAGCCTCGGTATTGACGGCTTTATCTGCACCTGTCCCATGTCCCCCGAGCTGAAGCCCGAGCATCTTATTTTTCCCGAGCTGTCTCTGGGCTTTTACACCTCAAACCGCCACCATCCCGACGATTTCAGGGACACTCTTAACATCGACTGTCAGAGGCTTTACGATACTGATATTCTCTCCCGCCATAAAAACCGCATAGCCTTCAACAACCGTTCAGGCGATGAGCTGTTAAGTGAAGCCGTAAGAAAGCTTGAGGAAGCCAAAAGACTTCACGACGAGCTTGAAAAATATTATATAAGTGCCATGGATTTTTCCAAAATGCAGGACCTTACCGATAAGCTTCTTGAAGAAATCTTCTGACAAAAAAAAGACCTCACCCGAGGTCTTTTTTTGCTTAAATTATTCAACAGGTCTGTAGGTTTTGAGAAAAATATCCTCTTGTACACCGTAAATGTCATCGGGAGAGGATATTACGATATAACCGCCCTTTTTCAGACTTATCTCTCCCCAATTTGCCATAAAGCTGATGTCCTCACCGCAACGCATTGCGGTAACAGGCTTTCCTTTGGGACGGTAAAAGCCTTTTTTATCGGGTATTTCCTCATACTTTTCCGAGAACACGCTGTCAGAAATAATATACTGCTCCTTGTCCTCGGGATTTGTGACAACAAAGCCGGGAAGCCCCGTCACCTCATCCGCCGTAACGGTGTTTTCGGTCTCAACAAAGCCGTCACTCATAACAGTGACAATCTTCTCACCGATAACACCACGACGAGCCTGAATTTCAGTATATTTGGCATAAACGGCAGGAAAAAGCTCCCCGCTCTCAATGCCTGAATTTATATATTCCTTAATATTATCAATAAACATAAAACCACCAATAGAAGCATAATTCAGCAATGCTGAAATATGCAGTGATATTCATTCCTACGGAATGAGTGATATTGCCCTTCGGGCAGTGCATTATGAGCAACGCGAATAACAAGGTTCTGACGGAGTCAGGTTCTTATATTCATTCCTACGGAATGAGTGATATATTTTCCTGCGGAAAATGTGAAGGAAGCCCCAAACGCCTTGTTCGGCTTCACTCTAAACACTCGTTTCTTCGAAACATCATTGAAGTTTGATTGCATTTTGCACTTTGTGAAGCCTCCGAATTCCGAATTCCGAATTTGCGAAGCATTGTTCCGAAATCCGAATTCCGACCTCGTAAAGCCTCCGACCTCAGTTTAT
>JAZNRX010000209.1:0-25550 GCA_045590915.1 Acutalibacteraceae bacterium
CATGGCTACGATCCGACTTGGCAGTTGAAAGGTTTATTACGGGGTGTGCTTTTTGTACGCCCCTGTTTTTTTGATTTATGTGCATTAAAAATATTGTATTCGATTTCGGTAATGTCATAATGCGATATAATACCGAAGAAATGTTGGACAGATTTTCTCTTTCTGAGGATGAAAAAAGGCTTTTTCACGAGAAGATATTCGACAGTCCCTTGTGGAAGGACGGCGACAGGGGATATTCCTACAGGGATATTCTTTTTTACGAGACTCTGAAGGAGCTTCCCCAAAGACTTATTGATGTTTTTTATGCCCTTGTTGCAAGATATGATTTTGAAATGAAATTTATGTCCTATAACGAGGAAATTTATGAGCTTATTTCTTCTCTTAAGGAAAACGGATATAAGATTTATCTGCTGAGCAATATAGGACTGAATTTTCATGTCTTTAACATAAAAATGCCCGTCTTTTCTCTTTTTGACGGAAAATTTGCAACCTGTGACTGCGGACTTATCAAACCGCAGAATGAGGCTTTTGATGCTTTCTTCCGTAAATTCAGTCTGCTCCCCGAGGAATGTATTTTTATTGATGACAGCATTGAAAATGTCAGAGCAAGTGAAAAAACGGGAATGAAAGCAATTCAGTATAATGCAATTCATGAAGATGTCCGCACTCTTGAAAACAGACTAAGAGACAGCGGAATTAATACAGATAGCTGAAAGGAAATTATTTATGGCTGACAATAAAAAAATGGTTGAGTCCATTACCGCGATGGAGGAAGATTTCGGTAAATGGTATACAGATGTTGTAAAAAAAGCAGACCTTGTTGACTATTCAAGCGTTAAGGGCTGTATGATTATCCGTCCCTACGGTTATGCAATCTGGGAGCTTCTCCAGAAGCAGATGGACGAAAGATTTAAGGAAACAGGCCACGAAAATATATATATGCCTCTTTTTATTCCCGAGTCACTTCTTCAGAAGGAAAAGGATCATGTTGAAGGCTTTGCTCCCGAGGTTGCATGGGTAACTCATGGCGGAAGTGAGCCTCTTCAGGAGAGACTTTGTGTAAGACCTACATCGGAAACACTTTTCTGTGAGCATTATGCAAATGTTGTTCAGTCCTACAGAGACCTTCCCAAGCTCTATAATCAGTGGTGTAATGTTGTGCGTTGGGAAAAGACAACAAGACCTTTCCTTCGTTCAAGAGAATTCTTATGGCAGGAGGGTCACACAGTACATGCCACTGCTGAGGAGGCTATTGAGGAAACAGAGCGTATGCTCAACCTCTATGCCGATTTCTGTAAAGATGTTCTCAATATGCCTGTTATCAAGGGCAGAAAGACCGAGAGTGATAAGTTTGCAGGTGCAGAGGCTACATACGCTATTGAAGCACTTATGCACGATGGTAAGGCACTTCAGGCAGGTACATCTCACTATTTCGGTGACGGCTTTGCAAGAGCCTTCAATATGACATATACAGATAAGGAAAATAAACAGCAGTATGTGCATCAGACCTCCTGGGGCACCACAACAAGACTTATCGGTGCGGTTATTATGTCCCACGGTGATAACAACGGTCTTGTGCTTCCTCCTAAGGTTGCTCCCACTCAGGTTGTTATTATTCCCATTGCCGCTCACAAGCCCGGTGTTAAGGAAAAGGCTGAGGAATTAAGACAGAGACTGGCTTCTTCATTCAGAGTAAAATGCGATAACACTGACAATTCTGCAGGTTGGAAGTTTGCTGAATATGAAATGAAGGGTGTGCCCCTTCGTCTTGAAATCGGTCCCAAGGACATCGAGAACAATCAATGTGTTCTTGTTCGCCGTGATAACCGTCAGAAATATTTTGTTTCACTTGACAATCTTGAAGCAGAGATAACAGCTCTTCTTGATGAACTGGGAACAGCTCTTTACAATAAGGCTCTTGAAAACATCGAAAAGAAGACCTACAGATGCACATCTATTGATGAAATCAAGGAAGCACTTTCCGCAAACGGTGACGGCTTTGTAAAGGCTATGTGGTGCGGAGAAGAGGAATGCGAGGACAAGGTCAAGGAGCTTACAGGTGTTGGCTCAAGATGTATTCCTTTCCAGCAGGAAAACCTTGCAGAAACTTGTGTGTGCTGCGGTAAAAAGGCTCTCAATATGGTTGTCTGGGGCAACGCATATTGATTTAATTCGGATTTCGGAGATATTTATACAGAAGTAAATATCAATTATCGAAAATCGCTTCCTTTGTTAAGGGAGCGGTTTTTTTGAGGTCGGAAGTAGAATGTCGGAGGTCAGATGCTTCGCAAATTCGGAATTCGGATTTCGGAGGAGACTGAAATCGGACTTTTATTGAAGATTTGTAATTTTTCTCTATAAGAAAAAATCTTATGATTTTTCAACCCCCTACCCCCAATCTCAATGTCATTAAGTTAAGAAAAACCGAGTTTCACAATGTTGTGAGGTTCGGTTTTTTTGTAACTTTTTTCAAAAAAACACTTGACAAACAGAATAAAATGTGAGCCTTTTTGTTAACTTTCGTTAACAAAAAGGCCTTTGAAATTAGAGGTGTTTTCACCACTGATTTTAAGGGAGGTTTTTTCTATGTCAAATGAAATTTTTTCTGTAAAAAGAAAACTTGATGATGCCATTTCTCAGCTTTGTGATACTTCTTGGATGTTTGTTAAAAATCCGAATACTGATTTCACAAGAAATCGTAAATTGTCATTCCGCAAAGTAGTTTCTTTTCTTCTTGCTATGGAAGGCGGCTCATTATCAAACGAATTATTGAAATATTTCGGATGTTCTTCTGATATTGCCTCTTCTTCTGCGTTTGGGCAGCAACGTAACAAAATCAATGAATATGCTTTTCCTTCTTTATTTGATTTGTTTGTAAAGAAAACAGATAAAGGATATTTGTACAAAGGCTACCGTTTGTTTGCTGCAGATGGTTCTGATATTCATACTCCTACAAATCCTGATGATGTTAATTCATTTTTTCCGGAATGTAACGGGCGATCTTCATACAATATTCTTCATTTGGATGCTATGTTTGATCTTCTTCAACACACATACATTGATGTCAATTTAGACGGATTAAGAAATTTTAACGAGAGAACTGCTCTTTGTTCTATGGTCGATCGTTCTTCTGTTTCTTCGGCTCTTCTTATCGCTGACAGAGGTTATGAAGGATACAATCTTATGGCTCATTGTCAAGAAAAGGGGTGGAAATTCCTTATCCGCATTCAAGACATTCTTAATTCAAGAGGTATTGCTGCTGGTCTTGATTTGCCTGATTCTGATGAGTTTGATTTAAGTTTATCTATTTCTTTAACAACAAAGCAAACTAAAGAAACTTTGTTGTTAGCTCGTAACAAAAATCAGTTTAAAATACTGAAAACTTCTCGACCTTTTGATTTTCTTCCTATGAAAAATCAAAAATTTAATCCCGCTGTATTTTTTGATATCCACTTTAGGATCGTCCGTTTCAGGATTGCTGATAATTCTTATGAAACTGTTGTTACCAACCTTGATTCTGTTGATTTCCCTCCGTTTGAATTAAAAAAACTTTACAATATGCGTTGGGGTATCGAAACTTCTTTCCGTGAATTGAAATATACTGTCGGCCTGTTACATTTTCATGCAAAAAAAGTGGAATACATTTACCAAGAAGTGTACTCTAGATTAATTATGTACAATTTTTCAGAATTGGTTACCTCGTATGTAATCATTCAAAAATCCGACACTAAATATGCTTACAAAGCAAACTTTTCTGTCGCTGTACATATTTGCAGACAACTTTTTCTTGGTAATGTATCACCACCCAATGTTGAAGCTATTATTTTGAGGTATGTTTCACCAATTCGCCCCGGTAGAACCCGACCTCGTAACGCATCAATCAAACACGCTGTTAGCTTCATATACAGAATAGCATAATTTTTCTTTTTTTTACAGCATTTTTTGCGGATTATATTTAATCCGCTGTTTTGTCATGCTTTTTTTTGCTAAAAGAGCACCCTAAAACAGTTCGTTTACTGCTTTGGATGCTCATTTTTCTTTTTGTTGTTCTTGTTTTGCTGTTAACTTAATGACATTGAGATTGGGGGTAGGGGGTTGATAAATCGTAAGATTTTTTCTTATTTTAGATCACCTGTAAGACCGTCTTCGTACAGGTCAGTTAATCTGACCTTGCGGATTTGTCCGCATAAATTACCGTCATACACTGTGAATACGGGAGTGTAATTCGCTGTATAGCCTTGCTGGATATTGCCTTTCGGTGTTTCAAAAAGTACATCAACGGTTTTTTCTTTGTAGCTAAGCAGAAAATCCTTTCTGATTTTGTCACATTCGTTTTGCAGAGTCCGGCATCTGTGCTCTTTGGTGCTGTTAAGAATTTTATCTGTGTAATTATATGCGACGGTGCCTTCTCTTGCGGAGAAGGGAAAAACATGAACCTTCATAAATCCGCATTTTTTCGCAAATGTAAGTGTTTCACTGAAATCCTCATCCGTTTCTCCCGGGAAGCCGACAATAATGTCGGTTGTGAGAGAAATATCATCAAAAGTATCCTTCAATCTGCAACAAAGGCTGAAATATTCCTCTGCTGTATAGTGACGGTTCATTTTTTTCAGAATTCTGTCACAGCCGCTCTGAAGAGATAAATGAAATTGCGGACAGAATTTGCTCATTCTGCTCAGTCTGTCGATTACCTCATCAGTAATGTGATCGGGCTCAAGAGAGCCTAAGCGGAATCGCTCTATTCCGTCGGTATTCTCTGCTATTTCAAGGGCATCGCAGATGGATGTATTGTTATCAAGTCCGTATGCAGAGAGATTAATGCCGACAAAGACTATTTCCTTATAACCTGCTTCGGCAAGTCTTATAATCTCATCTTTTATATCATTCAGCGGTCTTGATCTTGAAAACCCGCGTGCTTTAGGAATGATACAGTATGAGCAATATCTGTTGCAGCCGTCCTGAATTTTGATAAAAGCACGGGTGTGGCCTTCAAAGGTGTCGATTTCCTTGCCCTGATAGCAATCATTGCGCTTGTGCGGTTTGATATTTACAATTCTTTTTTTGTCTGTCAGATAATTTCTCAGTGTATCTCTGAGTTCAATATTGGTATGATTGCCGAGAATAATGTCTGCTTCAATAAATTCAGCCGCTTCATCGGGAAATGCCTGTGGAAAGCATCCTGTCAGTATTATTATAGAAGACGGATGGTTGTTTCTGAATTTTCTGACGGCTTGTCTTGTTTTTCGGCTGCTTTCGGCGGTTACCGTGCAGGAGTTGATAATATAAATATCTGCATCATTTTTTGTCTGAGTAATTGAAATTCCCAGCTCTTTTAATGAGGATGCCATTTCCTGTGCTTCATATTGGTTTACCTTGCATCCGAGTGTGAATATAGCTGCTTTCATATTTTTCCTCTAAATTGTAATTATATAGTAATTATAAGTGCAAACCGTGCAATAATCAATGATTTTTTGCATTAACCGATTTATATTCTCATATGTATGTCTCAAGGAGGAGTTTAAGTTATGAAAAAAACAATTTCCGTTATATTATCACTTCTTATATGTGTGCTGTTAAGTGTCAGCAGTAATGCACAGGAGGAAGCAGTAAGTGTTGTTGCAATAAAAGAACCGCTTTGTGTTGATGTTTATGCTGATGCCTGTGTGCTTATTGAAAAGGAAACAGGTGCGGTACTGACAGGTATGAATGAAAATAAAAAGGTTTATCCCGCATCAATCACAAAGATTATGTCATTGATTTTGGTATGCGAGGCACTTGAAAGCGGAAAACTGACGCTTGATATGGAAATAACATGCTCACAGTCGGCGGCTGAAAAGGGAGGCTCGCAGATTTGGCTTGAGGCAGGCGAGGTTATGACTGTTGATGATCTTCTTAAAGCGACCGTCGTTGCAAGTGCAAATGATGCATGCTGTCTTCTTGCTGAAGCTGTTGCTGGGAGTGAAGAGGCATTTTGTGTTATGATGAATGAAAAAGCAAAAGATCTGGGAATGGTTGATACTAATTTTGATAACTGTAGCGGTCTTGATGATGATACAACCGAGCATCTGACGACGGCATATGATATAGCCTTGATGTCCCGAGAACTTCTGAAATATGAGATTATCAGAAACTACACAACCATAAGGCTTGATACACTCAGAAACGGCGGAACACAGCTGGTCAATACAAATAAGCTTATAAGGACTTATCCCGGTGCAACGGGCTTAAAAACAGGAACAACCGGAAAAGCAGGATGCTGTGTCAGTGCAAGTGCCGAGAGAGACGGTATGGAACTTATTTCTGTTGTTCTCGGAGCAGATAACAGCAAAGACAGATTTAACGGAGCAAAAGCACTTCTTGACTGGGGTTTTGCGAATTATGAGCTTTATACACCGGATGCTGACGGACTCTATCCCGATAGTCTGCCTGTGAGTCACGGAGCCAAAACGAAGGCAATGCTGTATCATGAAAAATCAATTTCAAGTGTGATAAAGAAAAAAGGTGCGTCGAGTGTCGAATACTGTGTTGATTTGCCTGAAAAAGTTGAAGCACCCGTGAAAAAGGATGATATTGCAGGTAATGTGTTATTCAGAGTCGGTGATGAGATAATAGGGGAGTGTGTCATTAAGTTTTTCGAGGATTGTGAAAAGATGACGATGAGGAATGCAGTTCTCGCCTTGTTGCGTTCATTTGGCGAAAATTTGTAAATTTTTTTCAAAATCTTATTGAAAAAACAATGACTTTATAGTAAAATGGAAGAAAATAATACACTCGGAGGATAATTTCAGCAATGTCTTTAACACTCAACGGCAAATATCTTGATACTTTTCTGGGTAAAGAGGATTTGCTTGCAATTGAGCCTGAAATAAAACAGGCACATTCTTTGCTTAATGAGAATTCAGCCGAAGCAAAGGGCTATGATTTCCACGGCTGGCTTCGTTTGCCTATTGATTATGATAAGGAAGAATTTGTCAGAATCAAAAGTGCGGCAAAGAAAATTATTTCCGATTCAGATGTTCTTGTTGTAATCGGAATCGGCGGTTCTTATCTCGGTGCACGAGCCGCTATTGAATTTGTAAAATCTAAAAACTATAATGTTGTTACCAAGGATACACCGAAAATATTTTTCCTCGGAAACAGCATTTCTCCCACAGAGATAAATGAAATTTATGCAATTTGTGAAAATTGCGATTTTTCAGTTAATGTCATTTCCAAGTCGGGAACAACAACAGAGCCCGCAATTGCTTTCAGAGTTTTTAAGTCTCTTCTTGAAAAGAAGTACGGAAATGAAGAGGCGGCAAAGAGAATATATGTTACAACAGATAAGTGTAAGGGTACACTTAAGGCACTTGCCGACAGACAAGGCTATGAGGAATTTGTTGTCCCTGATGATGTAGGCGGCAGATTTTCCGTTCTCACTGCAGTAGGACTTTTACCGATTGCCTGTGCAGGTATTGATATTGACAAGCTTATGCTCGGAGCTGCTAATGCTGTTGAGAAATATAATAATCCCGATATTTTTGAGAATGACTGTTACAAATATGCCGCAATAAGAAATATACTTCACAGAGCTGGCAAATCGGTTGAAATGATAGTGTCATATGAGCCTGATTTTACTCTTATGAATGAATGGTTCAAGCAGCTTTTTGGAGAAAGTGAAGGAAAGGATCATAAGGGTATTTATCCTTCATCTGCTATATACTCAACAGATCTTCATTCTCTCGGACAGTATGTTCAGGACGGTGAAAGGCTTATGTTTGAAACCGTTGTTACATTCAAGGAGCCGAAAACAGAGCTTATTATTGAAGAGGACAGTGAAAATGTTGACGGCCTCAATTTCCTTGCAGGCAAGGGAATGTCATATATAAACAGAAAGGCTTTTGAAGGAACGGTTCTTGCTCATACTGACGGCGGTGTTCCCAATATTGTTCTAGAACTTGATAAGATGGATGAGGAAAATCTCGGTGAGCTAATCTATTTCTTTGAAAAAGCTTGTGCTGTGTCAGGATATGTGCTGGGAGTAAATCCCTTTGATCAGCCCGGCGTGGAAAGCTATAAAAAGAATATGTTTGCACTTCTCGGAAAGCCCGGCTACGAAGAACTTGCTAAGGTTCTTAAAAGCCGTCTTGTATAAAAATTCAGATATAATAATCGAAAGGATTTGATTAATATGGTTAAACTTTTAATCGGCGAAAAAGGAACAGGAAAAACAAAGAAGCTCATTGACTGCGTTAATGCTGCACTTGATGCCTCAAACGGTCATGTTGTCTGTGTTGAAAAGGATGATCTTCTCAGATATCAGATAAGCTATAAGGTCAGACTGCTTGCTGCAACAAATTACGGTATTGAAGGTGCTGATGCTTTCTACGGTTTCCTCAGCGGACTTTGTGCCGGTGACCATGACATCACTGATATTCTTGTTGATGCAACACTCAAAATTGTCGGAAGAGATTATAATGAGGTTGCGGCATTCCTTGCAAAGATTGCAAATCTCAGCAAGCTTACAGGTACAAATTTCACCTTTACTGTTTCCACAGAAAAAGAAAATCTTCCCGCTTCAATCTTCGACTATTGCGAAGAAATCGGTTAATGGAATAAAAATAATCAAAAAAAGCAGATTTCCTGTTGACAAACGGGAAATCTGCCTATATAATAATGGTTGCGTTTTGTTTAAGGGTAACTATGCAATAAATCAGGAGGGACTTATAATTGTATCTTGAACTTGATTCTGTATTTAACAATGACGGTGAAAGTTTACAGATAGAGCATTCGTTTTCTCTTGATGATGAAAATATTGTTACACCTGTTGAAGTTAAAGGTTCTGTTTTTAATAAAACAGGAATTGTACATTTAAATGCGGATGCCAGATTTGATTATTCCACTTCATGCGCTAAATGTAACAAACCTTTGCTCAGACATGCAAAAGTGCCTGTTAATCATATTTTGCTTTCACATGCTGACAGTGATGATAATGATGATTTTATTGTCCTTGACGGTGTGCGTCTTGAAATTGACGAGCTTGTCAGCGATGACATATATCTTTCAATACCCTCAAGATTTTTATGCAAGGATGATTGTAAAGGCTTGTGCAGCATCTGCGGAACCGATCTGAATTTTGGTGAGTGTAGCTGCAGTGCTCCTGCGGATCCCCGATGGGATGCGTTGAAAGATTTATTTAATGAGTAAATTACCTTATAGGAGGAAATAAAAAATGGCAGTTCCTGCAAGAAGAGTTTCAAAGGCAAGAAGAGATAAGAGACGTAATAATGTTTGGAAGATTTCTGCTCCCGCAATTGAAAAGTGCCCTCAGTGCGGTGAATACAAGAGATCTCACAGACTTTGCCCTGCTTGTGGCTATTATAACGGCCGTCAGGTAGTTGCTGTCGAGGACTGATTCGTTGTCCGTCCGTCATAGTTTCCGACGGAGAATCTTGTACTTTATAGCGTAGGTGGAGAAGAAGACCTTCCCCGCCTTTTTGCTATTGCATTGGTGGTTTTCTGATGTCAGTAAAAATATTTGCAGTTTCAAAAAACAGTATATGCGGTAAAAAGGGTATAAAGCCGGGTGATGTGCTTGTATCTGTAAATTCCCATGAGATAAACGATGTTCTTGACTATCGTTTTTATGCATCATCTGATTATGCGGAGTTTTGTTTTCAATGCAGGGACGGCAGCAACAGGATTGTCAGACTGAAGAATGCCGACAGTGAAAAAAAACTGGGCATTTCTTTTGAAACATACCTTATGGACAAGCACAGGCACTGTAAAAATTCCTGTATTTTTTGCTTTATTGATCAGTTGCCCGATGGAATGAGAAAAAGCCTCTATTTCAAGGATGATGATTCGAGATTATCCTTTTTGTTCGGCAATTACATAACTCTTACCAATCTGTCTGACAGTGATGTTGACAGGATTATAAAGATGCATATAAGCCCCGTTAATGTTTCGGTTCATACCATGAATCCCGAATTGCGTGTGAAAATGATGAAAAATCCGCATGCGGGGGAAGTGCTTAAGTATCTGGAGCGGTTTTCTCAGGCGGGAATAGAAATCAATGCACAGCTTGTATTATGTCCCGGCATAAATGACGGAGAGGAGCTTCTGTATTCTCTCGAAAAATTGTCTGAGCTGAGCAGTATTAAAAGTGTTGCCGCGGTGCCGGTGGGGATGACCAAATTCAGAGAGGATTTATTTGCAATAGATGCGTATAACAGTGAGACAGCGGCACAGGTTATTGATGCTATTGACAGCTTTAATGCCCGTTTGGTTGAAAACGGCTCGGAGAAGCTTGCTTTTCCGTCAGATGAATTCTTTCTTATCGCAGGTCGTAAAATTCCTGATGAATCATATTACGGTGATTTTTCACAGCTTGATAACGGTGTCGGAATGTATGCTCTGACGGAGGCTGAATTTTCTTCTGCACTTTCAGAAAAAAATTCGGATATGAAAGCCAGAGATGTTGCAGTTGCTACGGGAGTAGCCGCATATCCGCTCATAAGAAAGCTCGGGGATATGTTCTCTGATAAATATCCCTGCAGTAAGGTTGATGTCTACTGTATTGAAAACAGGTTTTTCGGTGAAAGTGTAACTGTAGCGGGACTTGTTACAGGAAAAGATCTCATCAGCCAGCTAAATGAAAAGAGTTTTTCCGGCAAAAAGCTGTTGTTGCCGTCTGTGATGTTTAAGTCTTCGACGGAACGCGTTTTTCTCGATGATGTTACGGTTGAAGATGTTGAAAAAGAATTTAATACTGTTGTAACCGTTGTTGACTGTGACGGCGGTTCGTTGTTTGACAGTTTATATAACAGTTAATTTATCTCAAAATTGAGAGAAAGTCCGATTTTTTTCGGAGTGGTGAAAAATGGCTAAGCCGATTGTTGCTATTGTGGGCAGACCTAATGTCGGAAAGTCTACCTTGTTCAATAAACTGAGCGGAAAAAGACTTGCTATCGTTGATGACAGGCCCGGTGTCACCCGTGACAGATTGTATGCGGATTGCGAATGGCTCAATAAGAAGTTTCTTATTGTTGACACCGGTGGTATTGAACCCTATTCGGATGATATAATTCTTTCTCAGATGAGAAGACAGGCACAGATAGCAATCGAAACCGCAGATGCTATCATATTTGTGTGTGATGTAAAAACAGGTGTTGTTGCAACAGATGCAGAGGTTGCTTCAATGCTTCTTAAGAGCGGTAAGCCGATTGTGCTTTGTGTAAATAAGTGCGATTCCCTCGGTGCCGTTCCTGCAGATTTTTATGAGTTCTATAATCTCGGTCTCGGGGATCCCGTTGCCGTGTCTTCTGTTCACGGTCACGGTACAGGCGATCTTCTTGATGAAGTACTTAAATATCTTCCGGAGGAGGAAGAGGTTGATGAGGATGATGATACCATAAAGGTTGCAGTTATCGGCAAACCAAATGTGGGAAAATCGTCTCTTGTCAATGCATTGTGCGGTGAGGAAAGAATGCTTGTGTCAAATATCGCAGGCACAACTCGTGATGCCACAGATACCGAAATAATCAATAATCACGGAAAATTTATGTTTATTGATACTGCAGGGCTCAGAAGGAAATCAAAGGTTGATGATCAGATTGAAAAATATTCCGTGATGCGTGCTGTTGCGGCTGTTGAACGGGCAAATGTCTGTGTTATCATGATTGATGCTCTTGAAGGTTTCACCGAACAGGACTCTAAGGTTGCCGGTATTGCTCATGAGGCAGGAAAGGCATGCATTATTGCTGTTAATAAATGGGATGCGTACGAAAAAGACGGCAGAACCATGGACGTTTACAGAAAAAAACTGATGAACGATTTTTCATTTATGTCTTATGCCCCCATAATTTTTATATCCGCTAAAACGGGACAGAGGCTTGACAGACTTTATGAGCTTATTAAATATGTTGATGACCAGAATGCCGTAAGAATTCCTACGGGAAGACTTAATCAGGTTCTTGCAGATGCACAGGCACGTGTTCAGCCGCCTACGGATAAGGGTAAACGCTTAAAGGTCTACTATATGACTCAAGCATCTACAAGACCTCCTACGTTTGTTGCATTTGTTAATGACAAGGAGTTGTTCCATTACAGCTATCAGCGTTATATTGATAATCAGATAAGAGAGGTCTTCGGACTGGAAGGAACCCCGACACGTCTTGTTATCCGTGAACGAGGAGAATAATTGTGACCCGTATGTGTGAAAGCATACGGGACTTTTTATTAATTATTTATAATATTATATTAAAATCTATTGATTATTTTTTACCTTTGTGGTAGAATTACTTGAATAATGTTCAAAGAAACTCAAATTGCGTTTTTTTGTTTAAAAAATATACACAGGTGGTTTTATATGGCTCAGTTAAAAGATTTTTCTCCTGAACAGCTTACAGCTTTTGAAGCGGAAGTTCAGAAAAAATATTCAGAATATGTTGAGAAGGGTTATTCTATTAATATGGCAAGAGGAAAGCCCGCGGCTGAACAACTTGATTTGTCTGATAATCTTCTCTATATGTCAAAAGATGACATCTCTCCATTCTCCGAAAACGGTACGGATTGCAGAAATTACGGCGAGCTTTACGGCATAGATGAATGCAGAAGACTTTTCGGTGAAATCCTCGGTGTCGATAAAAAGAATGTTATTGCCTGCGGAAGTTCAAGTCTTAATCTTATGTTTGACTACATTGCTCAGTGCTGTTATGCAGGTGCCGGAGGAAATTCACCTTGGATGCTCAATGAGAACAGAAAGTTTATTGCTGTAGTTCCGGGTTATGACAGGCATTTTGCGATAGCAGAATATTTCGGACTTAAAATGATTAATGTTCCGATGACGGACGAAGGGCCTGATATGGATATGGTTGAGGAACTCATCAAGGATCCTGATGTTAAAGGAATGTTCTGTGTTCCTAAATATTCAAATCCTGACGGTATTACATATTCCGCTTCAACAGTTGAAAGACTTGCTGCTATGAAGCCTGCTGCAAAGGATTTCAGAGTAATCTGGGATGCCGCTTATATTGTTCACGATTTTTATGAAGACGGTGACGAGCTTGCAAATATTTTTGAAGCCGCAAAAAAATACGGTAATGAAGACAATTTTATTGCATTCACCTCAACATCAAAAATCACATATGCGGGTGCAGGTGTATCAGTAATGGCTGCGAGTGACAGAAACTTCAAGGAAATCAGTGAGCGTCTGACGCTTCAGATTATCAGCTATGATAAAATCAATCAGCTCAGACACAGTGCTGTGTATAAAACTGTTAATGACGTAAAAGCACAGATGAAAAAGCATGCTGATATTTTAAGACCTAAATTCAGAACAGTTCTTGAAATTCTTGACAAAGAGCTTTCCGGCCTCGGAATTGCTGTCTGGAATGAGCCACGCGGCGGTTATTTTATTTCTCTTGATGTAACGGGAGGCTCTGCAAAATATGTTGGTGAGCTTTGCAAGAATGCAGGTCTCACACTCACCGGTGTCGGTGCAACATATCCCTATAAAAACGATCCTGAGGACAAAAATATTCGTCTTGCTCCCTCTTGTCCTTCTGTTGAGGAACTGAAAATTGCAACTGAAATAATCTGTCTTGCAGTGAAGATGGCAGCCTGTAAGGAGCTTTCGGAAGGCAAATAATGAAAGGATGGGATTTATGATAAGAATAGGTCACGGATATGATGTGCATAAGCTGACTGAAAACAGGAAGCTTATTCTCGGCGGAGTGGAAATTCCGTATGAGAAAGGACTGTTAGGTCACTCGGATGCGGATGTGCTTGTGCATGCAATATGTGATGCCCTTCTCGGAGCACTCGCTCTCGGAGATATCGGAAAGCATTTTCCCGATACTGATGAAGCATATAAAAATGCTGACAGCATAATGCTTCTCGGCAGAGTATGCGGGATTATAAGAGAAAGAGGCTATGCGGTATCAAACATAGATGCGACAGTTCTTGCTCAGCGTCCCAAGCTTTCTCCGTACATAAATCAGATGAGATCAAGAATAGCTCTGGCTTGTAATGCGGATATTGATGCTATCAGCGTAAAAGCAACAACAGAAGAAGGTCTGGGCTTTACGGGTGAAGGACTCGGAATGGCGGCACACTGTGTTGCTTTGTTAAAAAAAATTTAACGGCGGTGTAAATAAATGGAATTATTTGAATCAATCAGAACGATATTTTTGCAGATAATTGATGTGTTTGCAAATATTAATCTTTTTCCTGATCTTGTGGATATTTTACTTGTTGCAGTTCTTGTGTATGCAATTATAACCCAGCTCAGAAAATCTCAGTCAATTCAGGTTATAAAAGGTCTGCTTTTTATAATTTTTGTTTACGGTATCGTAAATCTTTTTGAAATGAACACAAGCAAATTCATTTTCTCAAAGCTGTTTTCCGATATCATTATCATTTTCGTTGTTCTGTTTTCAACCGAACTCAGACATGCTCTTGAAAATATCGGAAAGAGAAAGCTGGGTAAACGTTCATTTTTCTTCTCTTCGTCAAATGATGAGACTGAAGTTGAGGCTATCAATGCAGTCTGCAGAGCCTGCGGTGCCATGAGCCGCAGTAAAGTCGGTTCTCTGATTGTTTTTCAGAGGGAGTCTCTTCTCGGTGATCTTACAAAGCATGCCGTTCAGATTGATTCGGAAACAACATTTGAAATGATTTGCAGTATCTTCTATCCTAAGGCACCTCTTCATGACGGTGCGATTGTGATTAAGGACGGAAGAATTGTTGCGGCAAGATGTGTTGTTCCTATGAAGAATGACAGGGTTATCACGGAAAATGTGGGAACAAGACATCGTGCGGCTATAGAGGTAAGTCTTAATTCCGATGCGATTGTTGTTGTTACCAGTGAAGAAACAGGTCTTATTTCTCTTGCAGTGGACGGAAAACTTATCAGAGGTCTTACTGATGCCGAGCTCAGAGAAAAGCTCAGCTCATATATTCTTGTTCAGAAGTCTTCAAAGAGTAAATTCCGTCAGAAGAAAGCAAACAAGGAAATTGTTGTTTCTGACATTTCAGATGAAAAGACAGCTGAAACAGAAACTGCAACTGAAATGAATGAAGAAATAAAGTCTGTTGCCGAAGAAGAAGCTGTTACTGTTGAGGTTCCTTTCGAGGATGAACTCAAAGAAGATGCTGATGAAATAATTAATGAAGGAGAGTCGAATGATGAGCAGGAATAATGTTACTCAGGACAAGAAAAGAATTTCTTTTTCCACGCTTATTTCCAACAATAAAATAGTTTTTGTATTGTCGTTAGTAATTGCTGTTATATGTTGGACTCTTGTTTCAATATCCCAGACTGCCGAAATTGAGCGTACCTTCAAGGATGTTTCCGTAACGGTCAATATTGATGAAAGCATTGCAAAGAACAACGGACTTGAAATATTCGGTGCCCGTAATTTCTCTGTTGATGTTACGGTTAAGGGCTTCAGCTATGTGCTTAATGATCCTGCCTTTACAAATGAGAACATTTCTGTTACGGCATCCTGCTCATCTGTTACCGCCGCAGGTACATATGATTTGCCTTTATTGGCAACCGTTGCGGGAATTTCAGGTGACGCAGAGGTTGTGAAGCTTTCTGCCAATACTGTTAAGGTTTCATTTGATGAAAGAGTTTCAAAGACCTTTGCTCTCAATGAGGAAATTGTTGAGCTTGACGGCTATTCCCTTGCAGCAGGCTTTATAAGAGAAAATCCCAGACTCAGCGTTGAATCCCTTGTGCTTTCCGGACCGTCAAGGGAAATGTCAAAGATAACAACTCTCAAGGCTGTTGTTGAGCTTAAGGAAGAGCTTAAAACTACACAGAATCTTGAGGCTGAAATTGTTGCAGTTTCAGTAAACGGTACAGTAGATCTCTCTAATTTTACCTTTGAAATTACCGATCCCGTATATATAACAATACCTGTTGCTCAGGTGGGCACATATGAGACTGCAGTTGATTTTATCGGTATCCCTCAGGCTTACCGCAATGATGGAATTGAGTACTCTGTATATCCTTCTAAGATAGATGTTTCTGTTCAGACAGGTGTTGGGGAAACGGTTCTGGATGAGAGCAATAAGCTTCTTGTAGGCACTATTGATTTCAATCAGATAAACAATACCGTCAATAAAATTTACATTGAGAATAAAGACGTTGATTCCGATGTTAAGAATTTTACCGTTACAATAGATATGTCTTCTATGTCAAAGCGTTGGCTTGAAATCCCCGTAGACTATTCATCAGTTGCAATTCCTGACGGTGTTGAAATTATTTCAACAAGTGTTGAATCGGTTCAGATTGTCGGACCTTCATCCTCTGTAATGAATATTGATCAGTCCGCCGCATATGCAGTGCCTGTTTTTGAGGGTGTTGAGTTGGAAAAAGGAAAGCAGACAATTCCTGCTAAAATCGTTTTGAGAACGCTGACAGACAGTTGGATTCACGGAACCTACACGATTGAAATAGAAGTTAAATAAAATGATTTGATTTTTCAGAAAGGAGAGTTACCGCTTATGGTAAAAAAGACAGTGCGCTTACTTATTGTGACAATCTGTATTTCTGTTCTCTTCAGCGGTTGCTCTCTTATGGAATTTTTTACGGCTGAAAAACTAATTCGTCCTCCGAAGCTTACGGGTGAACATGCGGCACTTCAAACAGCTTTTGAGGAGGCTGTAGGAAAGGATATAGGTCTTTATACGCCCATTGCCGGCAATCATCGTGGTTCATATATTTTATTTGATGCAAATAATGATTCCGTAGATGAAGCGGTTGTATTTTATTCATCCGACACAAACTCTTCTGCTGTTCATATGCATCTTTTGTCACAAAAGGACGGAGAGTGGTATTCGGTTGCAGACATAACCGGTTCGGGAACAGAGGTTTATAAGGTCGATTTTATGAACATTGATTCGGGCAGAATGCTTGAAATTGTGGTTATCTGGTCTGTTGATGATTCAAAAAGAGAAAAAACGCTTTCTGTTTTCAGAATTTCATCTCTTGATGCAAGTGTTGATAATGCACTCAGTTCAATTGCCACCGTTCAGATTATTGATTATGTGTATTTTGATGTTGATATAGACAATGATTATGAAATTCTTTATCTTTTTCAGGCAAGCTCTGAACAAAACTATTCTTTAAGTGCGAGATTGCTTGATTTTAATGAAGAGAAGGAACTGCTTGTCCCCTTAAGTGATGTCTCCTTTAAGAGTAACATTTCATATTTTTCTCAGATAACCTATGAAAATACAAAGGAGCAGTTGAGAGTATATCTTGATTGTGCTTCACCCGAAAATGATTATTTTACGGAAATGCTTGTTTTCAGTAAAAGTGATGCCGTTCTTTTTATTCCCGATTTCAACGGAAAGCCTCTTGCTGAAATAACTCGCCGCACAGAATATGTTTTATGCACAGACTTTAATGCAGACGGAACAATTGACATTCCCTGTGTGTTCAGAGTTGAGGATTCGTGCATATTGTCTGACAGACCTGAAAATATAACCGTTCCGCTTTTTGTTGAGTGGCTGACATATTCGGATGATGTGTTTAAGGCTTCGGGAAAATATTTCATCAATGAAGCTGACGGTTATGCCTTAAGATATGATAGCTTTGCTGAGTGCTATTACATTGTGTATGACAGCATAAACAGAATTACTCAGCTGAGATTAAAAAACGGTACAGAGGAAAACAATATTGTATTTTCTGTTTCCCGTGATGATGAAGATTCATATGCAGGTATTCTCGGAGACGGTATTCTTGGTGAAGGCTTTCTCGGGAATAAAGAGTCTGTAAAATGCAATGTTGTTGTAACCGCACTCGGAGAATCACTGTCTTTTACGGAATCCTATATAAAATCTTTGTTGCTTGAACTGTGATTACTGTATGACTGTAAGATAAAGATTATCCCTAATACAGATGAAAAGGAAAGGTAAATATGAAAAGAATTCTTATTGCCGAAGATGAGAAATCTATCCGTGAGTTTATTGTTATAAATCTTAAACGAAGCGGTTTTGAGGTTGTTGAGGCTGATAACGGCGATACAGCCCTGAAACTTTACGATGAGTATAACGGTAATTTTGACATAGCACTTCTTGATATTATGATGCCCGGTGTTGACGGTCTTGAGGTTTGCAAGCAGCTTCGTCAGAAAAGCAGTACAATCGGTATTATCATTCTGACTGCCAAAACTCAGGAAATGGACAAGGTTACAGGACTTCTTGTCGGAGCTGATGATTATGTGACCAAGCCCTTTTCTCCCTCGGAGCTTATGGCAAGAGTTGATGCTATTTACCGTCGCGTTACGCTTAACCGTGAATATGCAGAAAAGAGCAAAGATAAAAGCAATGTTATTACTCTTGGTGACTTTTCTCTTGACCTTAGAAGCCGTTCACTTACCAAGAAGGGTGTTCAGATTGAGCTTACTCAGGTTGAGTTTCAGATAATGGAATTTTTCTTTAATCATCCCAACTCTGCCCTCGAACGCGGAGAAATTCTTAATCATGTCTGGGGCAATATGTACTATGGCGACGATAAGGTAGTTGATGTAAATATCAGACGCCTCAGAATGAAGCTTGAGGATGATCCCTCAAGTCCCCATCATCTTACGACTATCTGGGGTGTCGGATATAAGTGGCTGGTCTGACAAAGAATTTATAAAATAAAAAAATGAGGTGAGAACAATGTTAAAAAGCGGTATTATGATTCGTTGGCTTATGACGACTATACTTGTTATTACGTTGATTCTCGCAGGTATATCAGGCTCGGTTGTGCTTATTTTAAGAAATTATTACTATGAGACTGTTGAAGATAAGCTTCAGTCTCTCGGACAAAGCGGTGTTATTGCCGATTATTTCAGCTCATATCTTTCATCCAGCTCAGATACTTTTTCCTCTCGAGCACAGGAATATGTTGATAATTTTCAGGAGATCAATGTAGCACAGCTGTGGGTGATTGACAGATACGGCAATGTTATTGTAACATCCACAGGCTTTATATCGGAGGATGAACAGTTTCCCGATTATTTTGATGCACTTGAGTCTGTTTCAGGCAGAGCCTTATGGAAGGGAGCTATGAGCTCCGGTGAAAAGGTTATGGCACTTTCTGTGCTTCTTCCTAAAACAAACGGTGTCAGCAACGGAGCAGTCAGATATATTATATCACTGGAGCCTGTTGATACTCAGGTAATGAAAATTACACTTGTTGTATTTCTTATCAGTATTTTTGCCTTGATGCTTGTTGTTTTTTCCGGTCTTTTCTTTGTCCGTTCCATTGTGGTTCCCGTAAAGAAGCTGAACACTGCGGCAAGAAGCATTGCGAAAGGAAATTATTCACAAAAAATTGAGCTTTCAAGCCGATATGACGATGAGCTTGCCGAGCTTGCAGAGTCCATCAATTATATGACAGACGAAATTGATAAAACAGATAAACTTAAGAATGAGTTTGTTTCAACGGTTTCTCATGAGCTCAGAACTCCTCTTACCGCGATAAAGGGGTGGACCGAAACTTTACTTTGTATAAATGAGTCAGAGGATGAAATGATTAACAACGGTCTCAGGGTTATTCAGAATGAGACTGAAAGACTTTACACGCTTGTTGAGGACCTTCTTGACTTTTCCCGTATGGAAAGCGGAAGAATGACCTTGCATTTACAGAAGATTGATATTGTTGCAGAGCTTGATGATGCTGTTTATGTTCTTAAGGACAGAGCAACCCGCGAGGGAAAGGAAATTTTTTACAGCTCTCCCGATTTTCCTGCTCCCGTAAATGCTGATCCTGACAGAATTAAGCAGGTTTTTGTAAATATTATAGATAATGCAATTAAGTATACTCCCGCCGGCGGCAGAATTTCCATTGTCTGTATGATTTATTCTGACAGTGTTAAAATAAGAGTGGCAGACACAGGCTGCGGTATTTCTCCCGAAGACCTTCCTCATGTCAAAGAGAAGTTTTATAAAGCTAATCTTTCGGCTAAGGGCTCAGGAATCGGACTTGCAGTTTGTGATGAAATAATATCCCTCCACAAAGGTTCACTTGAAATTACCAGTGCTTTAGGTGAGGGAACAGAGGTTAATATTACTCTTCCTACATTACCCGTAAATTTATCTGAAAGGAAGGAAAGCTGATGAAAAAGGAAAAAATAATACATAAAACATCGGTTGGCGGTCAGGCTCTCATTGAGGGAGTTATGATGAACGGTCCTAAGGGGGCTGCTATTGCAGTCAGACATACTGACGGAAGTATAAAGACCGAAAATTCCGATGTTAAGCATATAAAGGATAAAATCAAGTTTTTAGGATGGCCGTTTATCCGTGGTATAGTAAATTTTATAGAATCTATGATTATCGGCTATAAGTCTCTGATGCGTTCAGCTGAGCTTTCCGGTCAGCTTGATGCCGAAGAGGATACGGAAAATATGTCAAAGTTTGACAGATGGCTTAATGACCATCTCGGACCGAAGATGGTTACGGTGATAACAACTGTTTTATCTGTTATTGTTGCCGGAGTGTGTATGCTGCTCTTTTTCTATGCACCTACATATCTTGTTGATTTAATTGACTCAAAGCTTCTCGGCGGTGCCATTTCCGATTTTCATCCCTTTTTTGAGGGAATTATCAAAATGGTTATCGTTATTGCATATATGATTGCGGTTTCTCAGATGAACGACATAAAAAGAGTTTTTATGTATCACGGTGCAGAGCATAAGTCCATTTTTTGCTATGAAAAAGGACTTGAGCTTACAGTTGATAATGTCCGCACCTGCAAGAGATTTCATCCCAGATGCGGAACAAGCTTCATTTTTATCGTGCTTATAACAAGTGTTATTGTATCTTCATTGACAGTTCTTATTTTTCCTGTTCTGAATTCTCCTGATTACAGGCTTATCTGGACGGCAGTTAAGATGCTGGCAATCCTGCCTGTTGTAACGGGTATCAGCTATGAGCTTATAAAATATGCCGGCCGTCACGATAACATAATAACAAAGATATTTTCTGCACCTGGGCTTTGGATGCAGAGAATAACCACCAAAGAGCCTACTGATGATATGATTGAGGTGGCAATAACCTCCATCAAGGCTGTAATTACCGATAATCCCGAGGATGATAAGCTTTTATGATAAATTGGCAGAATCTTCTCAAAGCCGGTAAAATAATGCTCAGTGAAAACGGAATAGAGGATGCAGATTTTGACGCTTTTCAGTTGCTTCTTATTTTCTTCTCGGGCAGTGAAACACAGTATACCTTAAAGATGAGTGAAGTTGTTCCTGCTGAAAAGGAAGCTGAGTATTATTCTTTTCTGAGAAGACGTATTCAGAAGGAGCCTCTGCAGTATATCATCGGTCGCTGGGATTTTTATAACAGTCAGTTTTTTGTCGGTGAAGGTGTGCTTATTCCTCGTCCCGAAACAGAGGAATTGGTTGATTACGCGGTAAGTGTTATCCGAAGTAACGGTTACAGGACAGTATATGACCTTTGCAGCGGAAGCGGTTGCATCGGTCTCAGTATTGCAAAGGAATGTCCGGAGACTACCTGTTATCTTTTCGAGCTTTATGACGATGCACTCTTTTATACACAAAAGAATTGTCAGCATTCTGAATTGAAAAATGTCAAGGTTTTTCGACATAATGTACTGACTTCTCCCGATTTTGAAATTGAAAATGCTGACATTATAGTATCAAATCCGCCCTATATTGAAAGCCGTGAAATTGCGATTTTGCAATCGGAGGTTCAAAAAGAGCCTCATACGGCACTTGACGGCGGGGAAGACGGCTTGATTTTTTATCGTGCTTTTAAGAAAAACTGGACTGATAAGCTGAATGACGGAGGATTGTTCGCTTTTGAATGCGGTGAACAGCAAAGCGGTAAAATATGTGAAATATTCGGTGAGAAATTTTCCTCATCGGTAAAAAATGATATTTACGGCGCTGACCGTTTTGTATTTCTTAAAAAACTGTAAAGGAGACAAGATATGCTTAGTTTTATAATTGAATTTATGACAGGCGGAATTGATGCACTGTCATTTATGACAATGCTTTGTGTGCTGACCTTCGTTACCGTGTGCTGTCTTCCTGTACACGAATGTGCACATGCATGGATGGCTGATAAATTAGGTGATCCCACCGGCAGACTCAGCGGCAGAATAAATCTGAGTCCGATGGTGCATTTGTCCTTAAGGGGAACAATAATGCTTGCTTTGTTTGGCTTCGGTTATGCAAAGCCTGTTCCCGTAAATATAAGAAATTTCAAAAACAGAAAGCTTTATTTCGGGCTTACCGCCCTTGCCGGTCCCGTTTCCAATCTTATAATGGCTGTAATTTTTATTTTTGTTGCTGTTATTATTTCTTTTGTAACACAGGTTGCAGGATCTGACAGTCAGCAGATTCTGAATATTGCAGTTAAGTTTTTCTCTAATGTAGGCTATTATAATGTTGCTCTCGCAGTATTTAATATGATTCCGTTTCCGCCTCTTGACGGCTCAAGAATACTTACAATGATTCTTCCCGATAAAATTTATTATAAGCTGCTTGCGTATGAGCAGTATATGTTCTATGTGCTTATTGGTTTGTTATTTTTATTCAGCAGACTTGATTTTTCTCCCTTGAGTATCATAACAGAATTTATCTACAGCGCAATAGGTACTGCTATAGTCAGTATAGTTTCGTTTTTTGCAGGATTGTTTGCTTGAAATTAAAAAGGAAAGTTTATGATGACAACGATTAATTATAAAATTGAGGTGTTTGAAGGTCCTATGGATCTGCTTCTGCATCTCATTTCTAAGCATAAACTTAATATTTATGACATACCCATTTCAGAGCTTGTGGAGCAATATATGGCTTATGTTGATGAAATGAAGGATGCCAATCTTGAGATTGCCAGTGAATTTCTTGAAATGGCAGCAAGACTTGTTTACATCAAAACTGTTTCACTGTTACCTGTATATGAAGAAGGCGATAAGCTTCGAAAAGAGCTTTCGGGTGAGCTTATTGAGTATGCTGAATGCAAGCGTATTGCACAGCTGCTTTCAGGTAACACGAAGGGCTTTGACTGTATCGGCAGACCGCAGGAGGAGTATGAAGCTGATATGACATATACACGAGTGCATGAGTCTCTCGAGCTCCTGAATGCTTATATGAGAGTCGTTGGAAAAAGACTGAGAAAAATTCCGCCGCCTCTTGATTCCTTTAAGGTTATTGTTCAGAAGAAAATTGTATCCGTTTCATCTAAGATAAAGAATATTGTCAATTCCTTGTCCTTCGGTAAGAAAAAAAGGTTCACTGAAATACTCAGCAGCAGTGAAAGCCGTTCCGATATGGTTGCCGCTTTTCTTGCGGTTCTCGAATTGGCAAAAACAAAGCATATTATTCTCACCGGTCAGGGTGAAAATGTTGAAATTGAACTTGTAAAGGTTCCGGAAGGAGAGCTGGATTTTGACTGAGAATGCAATAAATCTTAAAAATACGGTTGAAGCAATCATTTTTGCCTCCGGAGAACCTATTGAACGCGTAAGGCTTATTGAAGCATTGGGATGCAGTACAGAGCGACTTGATGCCATACTTACGGAAATTGCCAAAGAATATGATGAACGCTCAAGTGCCGTTCAGCTTCTGATGCTTGGGGCAGAGGTTCAGTTTGTTACCCGTCCTGAATATGCGGCGGCTGTCAGAAATGTTCTTGATATGAAAAGAAATCAACCCCTTTCCGCTGCGGGATTTGAGGTGCTTGCAATTGTTGCTTATAATCAGCCCGTGACAAAAGCCTTTATCGAGCAGGTCAGAGGTGTTGATTGCAGCGGTGTAATCAATACTCTTTGTCAGCGCAAGCTCATTGAGGAATGCGGAAGACTTGACTTGCCGGGCAGACCTTTGTTATACTGTACTACAACGGAATTTCTCAGGTGCTTTTCAATGGCGACTCTTGCAGAGCTTCCGGAAATTCCCGACACAAAATCAGCCGCTCAGGCACTTGAGGATATTCAGAAGGATGACGGTGCTTTAAGCGGACAGATGTCCATTCTTTGACAAAGGAGGCGGAATAATGATTGTACTGAAAATCATCGGCTTTGTTCTTCTCGGAATACTTGCACTGATAATTGCAGTTCTGTGCATAAAGGTGAAAATTTTTGTAGAGTATTCTGAAGTTGATACAAATGTCAGGCTCCAATGGTTGTTTCTGAAAATTCCTGTTTATCCTTCAAAAAAGAATAAAACAGAAAAAACAAAAAAGAAGAAAAGTAATGAGAATATTTCACAGGCAGAGGCTTCACCTGAAATTAATGAAAATGAGATAACTGAAACTGTTTCAGAGGACGCTGATTCACAAGGACAGTCAGCCGTCTCAGTTGAAGAAAATTCACAGGAAGCACAGCCTGTAAAAAAGAAGAAAAATAATTTTCTTAAGACCTTATACGATGCACACGGAATTGACGGTCTGATGCTCATTGTAAACAGAACCTTCAGCTATATAGGCACATTTGTAGGTGACCTGATGCATTCATTGGTTATTGAGGAATTATATATTGATGTAATGTGCACTAAAAATGATGCCGCATCAACTGCGATTTATTACGGTGAGGTATGTACAGGCTTGTTTCCCCTGTTAGGTGCACTTGTTACTAAATATAAAGTGAGAAAATACGATATAAATGTATATCCTGATTTTCTGGCAAAAACATCATCGGCATCCTTTGCCGTATCAATGCATTTGTATCCTATTTATCTTGTCGGCATAACGCTTGTTTTGGTTTTCAGACTTGTTTTCAAGGTTGTGCTCAGATTATTTGGAAAATGTTTTCTTCCTTCCAAAAAGAAGGGAACAGAAAATAGTAATATAAAGGCAGACTCTCAGGAGAACGCCGCATAAATACAGAAAGTGAGCGATAAAAAAATGAAGGAACAGTCAGCAGCAGGAATTCTTTCCACAACAATCGAAAAGGTTCGTCAGTTAGTAGATGTCAGCACAATAGTAGGCGAGCCCATAGCATTATCCGATGAAATCACAGTTATTCCCGTTTCAAAGGTTACATACGGCTTTGCTTCGGGCGGTTCTGATTTCCCCTCAAAGAACAACACACAGCTTTTCGGCGGTGGCGGCGGGGCAGGTATTACCATCAATCCCGTTGCATTCCTTGTTCTTAAGAACGGTGAAGTAACTCTTAAGCATATCAATTCCAATGACAACGCGGCAGAACGCTTCGTTGATATGGTGCCTGAGGTTATAGACAAGGTTTCAACTGTTGTTTCAAAGGTAAAATCAGGGGAAAAATAATTGCTTTAAATATTAAATAAAAGAAGGTTGAGGAATTCCGTAATATACGGAATTCACCAGCCTTTATGGTGTTTTATATAAAGTATAAAAGAAAGGTATTTTATGGCTGAATTAATCAGATTGCAAAAATATATGGCTGATTGCGGTGTTGCTTCAAGAAGAAAGTCCGAAGAATTGATTGCCGCAGGAAAGGTCAGGGTAAACGGTGTTACTGCATCAATCGGAGATAAGATTGATCCTAAGCGTGACACCATAAGTGTAAACGGCAGAAAGCTTACACAGGATAAAAATTATGTTTATATCATGCTTCA
>JAZNRX010000210.1:0-3731 GCA_045590915.1 Acutalibacteraceae bacterium
TATTATCAATATGTATGAGAAGAAGGATGCAAACTGTATAGCACAGGAAATTCTCAATAAATATTCAGACCGCCCCGAAGTAACAAAGGAAGAAATAGAGGATTGCTTCAATCAGCTTGAACAGCTCAAAGCTGCAGGAAAGCTTTTCACTACCGATAATTTCAGAAATATTGCAGGCGAGCTTAAGAAAAGAACCTCGGGTGTTGTGAAGGCTCTTTGTCTTCATATTGCTCACAGCTGTAATCTTAACTGCTCATATTGCTTTGCAAGTCAGGGTAAATATCACGGTGAAAGAGCACTTATGAGTTTTGAAGTGGGAAAACAGGCACTTGACTTTCTTGTTGAAAATTCAGGCTCAAGAAGAAATCTTGAGGTGGATTTTTTCGGTGGTGAGCCCCTTATGAACTTTGATGTTGTAAAGAAGCTTGTCGAATATGCAAGAAGCATCGAAAAAGAAAAAGGGAAGAATTTCCGCTTTACACTGACTACAAACGGTGTGCTTATTGATGATGATGTAATTGAATTTTCCAACCGCGAAATGAGTAATGTGGTTTTAAGTCTTGACGGAAGAAAAGAGGTTCACGACCGTTTCCGTGTGGATTACCAGGGTAGAGGCTCATGGGATTATATTGTTCCTAAATTTCAGAAGTTTGTTAGGGAACGCGGAAACAGAAATTACTATATGAGAGGCACCTTCACTCATAATAATCCCGATTTTCTTGAAGATATAAAAACAATGCTTGAGCTGGGCTTCACAGAGCTCAGCATGGAGCCTGTTGTGTGTTCCGCCGATGATCCCTCTGCACTCACAGAGGATGATAAGGCTGTTGTTATGGAGCAATATGAAAAGCTTGCAGAACTTATGCTTCAAAGGCACAGAGAAGGAAAGCCGTTTACCTTCTATCACTATATGATAGACCTTAAAGGCGGTCCTTGTATATACAAAAGAGTTTCGGGTTGCGGCTCCGGAACCGAATATATGGCAGTAACCCCCTGGGGAGATCTCTATCCCTGCCATCAGTTTGTGGGCGATGATAAATATAAGTTAGGAAATGTTTATGACGGCGTAACAAACACTGCAATTCAGGATGAATTTATGGAGTGTAATGTCTATACCCGTCCCGAATGTGCAGACTGTTGGGCAAAGCTTTATTGCTCAGGCGGATGTGCCGCAAATGCATATCATGCAACGGGAAGTGTCAAGGGTGTATACTCCTACGGCTGTGACCTTTTCAGAAAGAGAATGGAATGTGCAATTATGCTTGAAGCCGCAAAAGCATTGGACGGTCAGGAATAATGAATACTCCTGTTGTTGATTTTATAAAGGCTTATTCTGAAAGCAATGCTGTAAGACTTCATGTGCCGGGACACAAGGGTAAAGGTGAGGCTTTCAATTCCTTTGACATAACCGAAATCAAGGGAGCGGATGTTCTTTATTATGAGGACGGTATTCTTGAAGAAAGCCGCAATAACGCTGCATCTCTTTTCGGTACAAAGAAAACCTTTTATTCCGCTGAAGGCTCCTCTCTGTCCATTAGAGCTATGGTAGCTCTCATTAAAATGTATGCTGAAGAAAAAGGTGTAAAGCCTGTAATTGCCGCAGGAAGAAATGCCCATAAGGTTTTTATGACAGCTTCGGCACTTCTTGATGTAGATGTCAGATGGATTTATCCCGAAAAACCGGAGTCAGTTGTGTCGGCTGAATTTTCCTCACGGTATCTTGAAGAATTTCTTGATAAACAGGAAGAATTACCTACCGCAGTTTACATAACCTCTCCCCATTATCTGGGGAACATTGCGGATATCAAAGGTCTTTCCGAGGTCTGCCGAAGAAAAGGCGTTCTTCTTATATGCGATAATGCACACGGTGCATATCTTAGATTCGTTGAAAAGGACAGTCATCCAATTACTCTCGGTGCTCATATGTGCTGTGATTCTGCTCATAAAACCCTACCTGTTCTGACAGGGGGAGCGTATCTTCATATTTCTGAAAATGCACCTCATTGTCTTATTGAAAATGCAAAAAAAGCACTTTCTTTATTTTCATCAACAAGCCCTTCCTATCTCATTCTTCGTTCTCTTGATAATTTTAACGGGGTGTGTGATAAGTTCATAAAAGAGCTTGCCGTGACGGTAAATTCCTTAAATGAGCTTAAAAATGAGCTTATAAATAAAGGCTTTTCACTTGTGGGAAATGAACCTATGAAGCTGACAATAGCAACAAAATATTACGGCTACAGCGGAGATGAATTTTCGGATATTTTAAGAGAAAAAGGCTTTGAGTGTGAATTCTCGGACCCCGATTTCGTTGTTATGATGTTCACTCCCGAAATAACAGATGCTGAAATCAAAAAATTAAGATATGCATTGCTTTCGGTTGAAAGAAAAAAGGTTCTATCCGACCGCATTCCCACGGTAAAACCCTTAAAAAATGCACTTAGCATTAAGGAAGCACTTTTTTTGCCCTGTGAAAGCATTTCGGTAAATGAAGCAAAAGGCAGAATTCTTGCTTCCCCCTCGGTGTCCTGTCCTCCCGCAATACCTATTGCTATATGCGGAGAAATTTTGGATGAAAATGCAGTTGAGCTTTTCAGGTATTACGGTGTTGACACCGTAAATGTAGTAAAAGAATAAGGTGATATTATGGTTAAACACATAATTTTATGGAACTTGAAGGATGAATTATCTTTCGAAGAAAAAGAAAGCATAAAGCTGGGAATAAAGGAAGGTCTTGAGGGGCTTTCAGGGAAAATTGACGGTCTTCTGGAAATCAAGGTAAACACGGTCTGCCTTTCATCCTCTACCGCAGATTTAATGCTTGACAGTACATTTGAAAGCGAAGAAGCGCTGAAATTTTACGCTTCGCATCCTCTGCATCAGGAGGTTGCCAACACAAAGGTGCGTCCCTTTACAAAGCAGAGAAGCTGTCTCGATTTTGAAGTATAATATCATACAAAAAAATTAAGGTCACAAGCTGAAAAATCAGCCTGTGACCTCAGTTTTTTGCAGTTGTTTATTGTAACATGAATTTAGTTTTGTCGGGGAGTTCTTCTTCGGTGAATAAACGATATACCACGGATTCATTCCGTTTGAATGTAATGTGGTCGGAATTTATTTCAAAAACATACCGCCTTTCACCGTCATCGCTTAAAAGAATCAGCAGGTCGCCCTCATAACTGAATGTACCGTATTCTACGAAGCTGCTGTATTGAGATACAAAAAGAGAAAATGTGCCGTTATCGTAAAGATGTACGCTTCTGGCAAAAATTGAGCTTGTTGCAGTTATCTGCGTGTAGGTGTGGGTAATCTCAGGCTCGGGCATAGCTTCTGTCACACCTATATATGCATTGATTTTCTTTATATCCTCGGTATAGCCCTTTGATGTTTCGATTACGATAAGCCAGCCGGTGGGAGTGTTGTCCTCAGTTTCATAGGTTCTTTCAAGAATGTTTATATGAAGCGTTTCGTTTTCAGGCATAATGCTTATGATATAAAAGCGGTTAAGATTATTGGGTGCGGTAACATAAATCAGGAAAAGTGTCTGTTCATCAAAAAAGGAAGTGTTTTCGGAAAACCATTCATTCTTATACTGTGAAAATGAAAGTCCCGTATCTTCAAAAAGCTTTTCGAAATCCATTTTGTCTTCGAAAAAACGGTAAAACTCATTGAGTGCCTTGAGACTGTCGAGCTTTATTGTAGGATATGTCTTTATGCGGTCATAATTTACGGGA
>JAZNRX010000211.1:0-5930 GCA_045590915.1 Acutalibacteraceae bacterium
TTCGTAGACCTTTTCTCCCCCGCACTTCTCACAACACTTATGAAAATAGTCTACTTCTTCGTTGGCTGGATAATTGAATTATTCTGATAAAAATCCCCCCCCGATTTACCTTTGGTGAGTCGGGGGCATTTTTTTGGAGGATATTTTTTGTTTATTTTACTTGCTATTTTATATTACATATTATATAATAAAATGAATTATAGTTTTTTGCGGGTGAAAAAATGAAAAAGAATGTTTATCTGGCACAAATAAATGTTATGTACAGTGACCGTATAGCATATCTTCCTTATGCTGCAGGCTGTATCGCCGCATATGTGTGGAATGACAGTCAGATAGAGGGAAAATTCAATTTAGGAGAAATTCTTTATCTCAGAGAAAAAATTGAGGATGCTATCAAAAGAATTGAAAATCCTTTTGTTGTCGGTTTTTCATGTTATGTGTGGAATATGGAATACAACAAGGCACTTGCAAGAAAAATAAAGGAGCTTTATCCTGACTGTATCATTGTTTTCGGCGGACATAACATTCCCTTTGATACATCCGTTTTAGAAGAAAACGACTTTATTGATATTCTTATTCACGGTGAGGGGGAAAGATGCTTCAAGGAGCTTCTTTTCGCTCTTGAAAAGGGCGATATATCATCCGTAAAAAATATATCCTACCGCAATAACGGCAAATGTGTGATGAATGAGAGAAGTAACGGCTGCTTCTCATTGGAGGAATATCCCTCTCCCTATCTTAAAGGGCTTTTTGATAAGATGCTTACGGATTATCCCACAATAGAGTTTCAGGCAACACTTGAAACCAACAGAGGCTGTCCCTATCAGTGTGCCTTCTGTGATTGGTGCTTTACCGAGAAAATACGCTATTTCCCTATGGAGAAGATAAAAGCGGAAATCAAGTGGATGAGTGAGCATAAAATAGCTTATTGCTATTGTGCCGATTCCAACTTCGGTATAGCTCAAAGAGATATGGAGGTTGCACAGTGCGTTGTTGACTATCATAACGAAACAGGCTATCCCGGAATTTTTAAGCCCTGCTATGCAAAAAACAGTGATGAGCTTGTGTTCAGCATCGGAAAGCTTCTCAATTCCAACGGCGTGGATAAGGGGGTAACCCTTGCTTACCAGTCTATAAATCCCGAGGTGCTTACCAATATCGGCAGAAGAAATCTTGATATTGAGTATTACACAAGGCTCAATGCAAGATATACCGCCGAGGGAATACCCACATATACGGAGCTTATTTTAGGTCTTCCCGGTGAAACATATAAATCCTTCTGTGAGGGACTTTGCTATCTGCTTGAAGCAGGTCAGCACAATTCAATGACGGTTTATACCTGTCAGGTCTACTGTAACGCTCCTCTGGCACAGCCCGATTACAGAGATAAATTCGGAATACGTTGGGAGAGAGTTCCCCTTCACGGTATTCACTATCCCGCAAACTTCAACGGTGTTCAGGAGTATTATGACGTTGTTGTTGAAACAAAGGATATGACAAAGGAAGAATGGGTAAGAGCGAATATGTTCTCCGTATGTCTTCAGTCCTTCCACCATTTAGGTCTTTTAAGGTGCTTTGCTGTTTATTCAAGATATGAAAAAGGGCTTTCATATTACGATTTCTATAATCGCCTTCTTGATTACATATATTCCGATGAAAACAGCTATCTCTATTCTCTTTTCAATATGATAAGGGAAAAGACAAGGGATACCGAGTATTCGGACTGGTGCTATCAGAATGACATTTTCAGTAAAGTAGGTTGGTATTTTGAAGAAGGTGCTTTTCTTGATATGGCTTACAATAAGGAAAAGTACATCGGGGAAATAAAGGGCTTTGTTGACACTCTCGGAATTCCCGAGGAAATAGAGGAAAGTCTCTTTATGTATCAGAATGATATTATAAGATATCCCGGTCAGGAAATTATAACCGTGGAAAGCGATTATGATTTTTATAACTATTTTGAAAATATCTATGAGGACAGATATGCACCTCTCGAAAAGAAAAAAATAAGGCTCACAATAGAGCTTGAAAAGAAAATTTACGACTGGGCAAAATATGCCCGTGAAATAATCTGGTACGGAAAAAGAAGAAGTGCAACACTTTGTACCAATGCAAGAGAAAAAATAGAATTCCGCGAAATAACAGATTAACAAAAAGGAGGGTGCGGATGTGAAGAAAAATTTATATTTTTTTCAGGTAAACTATTCATACGGCAGGTCCGCACATATTCCATATACGGCAGGTCAGCTTTCGGCTTATGCGTTGGCGGATAAGGATGTGGGAGAAAGCTTCAGTCTACGGGAGATTTTCTTTCTTCGTGAAAATGTCAATGATGTTATTGAAAGAATAGAAGAGCCTGCGGTTGCAGCCTTTTCCACATACATTTGGAATTTTAACTACAATAAGACTTTGGCACAGATGATTAAGGAAAAATATCCCGGCTGTGTGATAATTTTCGGCGGTCATCATGTGTCCCCCGGCGGTTCTCTTTTAGAGGAATGTCCCTATATAGACTATCTTCTTCACGGTGAGGGAGAGGTTATATTCAGACGGCTTCTGAGAGCTGTTTTAGGGCTTGAAAGGGCAGAGGATATTCCCGGAATTTCCTTGAGGACAGAAAACGGAATTCTGACAAATCCCGAAATGATTTCTTCGGAATGCGATTTTCCGTCACCTTATCTTAACGGATATTTTGATAAGATAATAAAAGAGCATCCCGAAAAGGAATTTATGGCACTTATTGAGACCTCAAGAGGTTGTCCCAATTCCTGTGCATATTGTGACTGGAGCAATATGAAGTCCAAGATAAGAAAATTTCCTCTTGAAAGAATTTACGGAGAGATTGAATGGCTTGCAAAGAATAAAGTTTATGGGCTTGGTTCTGCGGATTCAAATTTCGGAATGTTTTTAAGAGATGAAGAAATTGCCGACAGAATAATTCAATCGAAAAAAGAATGCGGTTTTCCTGTGAAGTTTCAGACGTCATATGCAAAAAACAGTAATGAGACTGTGTTTAATATGGGAATGAAGTTTGAAAAGGCAGGAATGAATAAAGGAATAACTCTTTCATTTCAGTCGATGAATGATGAAGTGCTTAAAAATATCGGAAGACAAAATATCAGCATTGAAAGCTATTCCCAGCTTATGAAAATGTATAATGAAGCAGGAATTGCTACCTATACGGAGCTAATTTTAGGTCTTCCCGGAGAAACCTATGAAAGTCTTTCTGACGGCATTGATAAACTGCTCAATTTAGGTCAGCACAATTCTATTTACATACATAACTGCGAGTGGTTACCCTGTTCTATTATGGGACAGCCTGACTATGTAGAAAAATACAAAATAAAGACCTCCCATATTCCTCTTAATCAGCCTCACAGAGAGTATGATGAAAACGATGATATTGAGGAATGTTCAAGCGTTGTCACATCTACCTATTCCATGGATGAAAATGAGTGGAAAAAAATGAATCTGTTTTCATATACCGTTCAGACATTTCATCATATGGGAATTTTACAGTTTTTTGCTTTATATTGCTATAATGAGGGTATATGTACATATAGAGATTTTTATGAAAGATTGCTTATGTGGTGTCTTAAAGATGAAGTTACTGTTGCGGGACGGGTTTACGGGAGAGTTCGGGAATATCTTGACAGTGTGCTTTGTGAAAAGGGAACTCTCAGCTGCTCAGATGAGAGATTCGGTAATGTGCAGTGGCCCTTTGAGGAATACATATATCTTTGTATTATTTATGAAATTGATAGATTTTATGATGAAATAAAAGAATTTCTGAGAAGCTTTATTTCTGATGAGGATATTTTTGAAGCTTTATTTCTGTTTCAGAAAAGGATGATGAAAACACCCTTCGGAGAAGATTTCTCGATAAAAGAAAAATATAACTTCTTTGAATATTTTAATCTGCTTCTTGACGGAAAAAAAGCAGTTCTGAAAAAGTCTGAGAGAATATTTGATATAAAAACATGTCCCTTCCCTTCATGGGAATTGTATGCAAAGATAGTTGCATGGTACGGAAGAAAGGACAGTAATTGTACCTTTATAAGACAGTCGGATGTGTAAAGTGTATGGAAAAATGTAATTATAATTTTTTGAAGGAAGGTTTACTCTTAACGGGAATAATATGAAAATACTGCTGTTATATCCGCCTCAATGGACTCCCAATTCTCCCTATCTTGCATTGCCTCTCTTATCGGCACAGTTAAAAAAGAGGGGCTTTGAAACAGAGATAAGAGATCTGAATATTGAGTTTTTCAACAGAATACTTACGAAGGAAAATCTCAGAAAATGCATTGAGCTTTCAAAGAAGTTTTTTGAGAGCTTTGGTGTAACGGTCAATGAAAAATACCGTAACGCCACCGAGGAATTTGACAGGTATTCCGTTGAGGAAAAGACGCTTCTTCTGAAATATAAGCTTATATCGGAGAGACTTTCGCAGGGGATGCTTCTTGAAAAAACCGTAACCGAATGCGAAAATGCAGTGGCAGTGCTTAAGGATAAAACGGATTTTTATGATCCTGAAAAGCTTTTTGCTGCAAAAAAGACAATTCAGGAAGCCTTAAAGATTGCATCTATGCCTTTTTATCCAAATGAAATGATTTACGATAATTATTTCGGTAATCCTTTTATGAAGCTTGACTGGGTGAATATTGATATTCAGTGCAGGGATATGAGCACGAATATGTTTTACGGCTTTTTTGAAGAAAAGTGCCGTGAGATTAAGGATAACAATGCCGGAATAATCGGTATATCCGTTCCTGATTTAAGTCAGCTTATTTCCGCGTTTACTCTTTCGAGGCTTCTTAAAAAGTATACAGATAAAAAAATCGTTCTTGGCGGAAACTATATAACCCAAAACAAGAATGATATAATTGCACATCCTGAGATTTTCGGTGAGTATTGTGACTATATTATGACAGGTGACGGAGAAACTGCCATATGTGAGCTTGTGGAATTTATTGAGGGAGAACGAAGGATTGAAGATGTCAGCGGACTTCTTTACTTGAATGAGGGAAAGGTTTTAGCCAATGCTCATCAAAAGGAGCTTGATTTCAAGAAAGTTGAATATGCGGATTTTGATGATATTGATTTTTCCTTGTATTTTTCTCCCGAAACCGTAATTCCAATGCAGCTCAGTAAGGGTTGTTATTGGGGCAAGTGCACCTTCTGTGATTATTATTACGGACAGCAATGCTTTGATAGCAAGAAAATTCCCGATGTTATTGCAGAAATAAAGCATTTTATGAATAAATACGGTGTGAGACATTTTCTTTTTATAGATGAAGCCATTCCGCCCGTTTATTACGATAAGCTGGCTTCGGCTATAATAAGTGAAAAGCTTAATATATACTTTTATTCATTTGCCCGTCTTGAAAAGGGTTTTACAAGAGAGATTTTTGATAACCTTTATAAAGCAGGTTTTCGAATGGCTCTCTGGGGGTATGAGGCTGCATCCGAAAGAATTATGTCTATGATGAACAAGGGCATTGATACTGCTGAGAGGCTGAGAATTCTCCGTGATGCCAAGGAAGCAGGCATATGGAATAACGGTCTTTTTATAATGGGCTATCCTACCGAAACTATGGATGAGATAGAACAAACCGTTTCTGTTATTTATGAAAACAGAGATATTATTCATAGCTGCACGCCTTCCAATTTTTCTCTCAAGAAAAATGCAATTCTGATGAATTTTATAGGAAGCAACGGACTTAAGGGCTTTGAAACAAACGGAGAATTTTATGTTGTTCTGAAGGATGATATCGACGGTGTGCCACAATGGAGAAGAAGAGAGATACGCCGCGATTTTCACAAAGATTTTATAGAGGCAAATAAGCACTGCTTATGGCCTATAATCTATTCAGATATGGAAAGTCGGAGGCCAAGCGGTCTTAGGAAGACAAATTGGCAACTCAACT
>JAZNRX010000212.1:0-8569 GCA_045590915.1 Acutalibacteraceae bacterium
TTCAGGTTATCAGTGCAATAATTTTCCTTTTTGCATATACCATTTATGCCGCATCAAGCATCAAAGCCTGCGGAACACTCTTTAACACCGTGCTTGGCATTGATGCAACAGTTGCTATGTATATTGCCGCTGCAATTATTATTGTTTATACCTTCCTCGGCGGCTTCTCTGCGGTTTGTTGGACAGACTTTTTCCAAGGACTTATGATGCTCGGCGCACTTCTTATTGCTCCTATCTTTGCTCTTTATGCAATAAGCGGAGAATCAGCTTCTGCAACTGTCGTTTTACCTGACGGATATTTTAATATGTTCTCAAACTGGAAGGATATTGTATCAGGACTCGGTTGGGGACTCGGTTATTTCGGCATGCCCCACATAATCATAAGATTTATGTCCTTAAGATCTGATAAGGACTTAAAGAAGAGTGCAAAAATAGGTATCTCATGGACAACATTAATTCTTATCTTCTCTGTTGTGGCAGGTGTTATAGGACATATGTTCCTCGGTGAAATTGCTGACAGCTCAACAGTGTTTATTCAGATGGTAAGAAAATTGTTCCCTGCCGTAATCAGCGGACTTCTCCTTTCGGCAATTCTTGCTGCGGCAATGAGCACTGCAGATTCACAGCTTCTTGCTTCTGCTTCCGCTTTTTCAAGCGATGTATATAAGCCTGTTTTCAGAAAAAATAAGGCTTCCGACAAGGAAATGCTTTGGTCAGGACGTATTGTTGTTCTTATAATTTCTGTTATAGCTGTTATAATTGCATCAAATCCGAATTCCGGAACAATTATGGGACTTGTGGAAAATGCATGGGGCGTATTCGGTGCCGCCTTCGGTCCTGTTATTATGCTTTCTCTTTTTTGGAGACGCTTTAATTTTGCCGGAGCTATAGCAGGTATTGTTACAGGTGCCGTTGTTGACATTTTGTGGCTTATATTCTTAAATGACCTCGGCATATATGAAATTATTCCGGGCTTTATTATGAGCACAATCGTTGCTGTCGCAATAAGCCTTATGACAAAGGCTCCGTCAGATGATGTAACTGCATTGTTTGATAAAGTAAAGTCAGATGATACGGTATAAATTTACTTATAATAAACCCAAGGCGGTGTGTTCGTAAGGACCCTCCGCCAGTTTTATTCGCCATACGGCGAGTTTTATTGCTTCACAGTATTATTATGCTTTCGCACACTGTTATTGTCCTTCGACAGTTTCAGGCGAATAAAATAACACTGAAACCGTAAGGCTTCAATATCACTTTTGATTTATCGAATATAACTGCAAATTTCAATTTGCAATATCTCTTATACGCCGAAGAAAATATTTTCGAAAAAAATAATTTCTTTCAAATCATATAACCCATTAGGACACATTCGAACCGAAAGTGTCAAATTTTATTAAAAAATTGGGGAGCACTTCATTACAAAGTGTCTCCCAACAAATTTTCTGTACTTAGCAATCACACGCATAAAAGCAAGGTATTTTTTTTAATTGAAACAAAAATGTTGTACCTTATCAAAAAAAATGTTATATTAAGAAAAAAATACTTTTCGGAGACAGCTATGTTTAATTTTTTTGCAACGGATAATTCGCGGCAGGGTGACTGCTACCATATCAGAGGAAATGACTTTAATCATATAAAAAATGTACTTCGCATGCACGAAGGCGACAGCTTCCTTGTAAGTGAGGGCGGAGAAAGCCATCTTTGTGAGATTATCAGCTTCACGGAAAATACCGCTGTTGCAAAAATAACCGAAGAAAACTATCAAAGCACTGAACTCCCCATACAAATCTATCTGTTTCAGGGAATGCCCAAAAGCGACAAGCTGGAGCTGATAATTCAGAAAACCGTTGAATTGGGCGTTTTTGCGATAATACCGACAGAAATGAACAGATGTGTAGTGAAAATAGACGAAAAAAAGAAAAAGAGTAAGCTTGACCGTTGGCAGTTAATTGCAGAAAGTGCTGCAAAGCAAAGTAAAAGGAACATTATTCCCGAAGTCGTTGATATACTTCCCTTCAAAGAAGCATTAAAATATTGTGACAATCTTGATATGATTCTTGTTCCGTATGAGGCAAAGGATGGTATGGCGGGCACCAAAAACACATTGAACGAAATAAGAGCAGGGATGAAAATCGGAATTTTTATAGGTCCCGAAGGGGGCTTTGACGAAAAAGAAATCGAGCTTGCAAAGGAAAGCGGCGGAAAAATCATCTCATTGGGAAAAAGAATTCTCAGAACGGAAACAGCAGCAATAGCATCAGTTTCAATGTGTATGCTTCATACGGAAATGAACATTTTAGGAGATGAAGAATGAAAGCATTACCTGAAAAATTTGAAAACAGAATGATTTCTCTTCTCGGAGATGATTTTGTCAATTACAGAAATACATTGAATGATGAACCTGTCAAAGCTTTCCGTGTCAATACAGACAAAATTTCAGAGGAAGAATTCAGCAAAATAAACATTTTCGGAAACGAAAGAGTTCCATATGTCGAAAACGGATATTATCTCAGTTATGAAAAAGCGGGAAATCATCCTTTTCACCATGCAGGAATGATATACATTCAGGAGCCGGCGGCGATGGCACCTGCAGAGTGTATCGATATTGAACAGGATTGGACTGTTCTTGATATGTGTGCTGCCCCCGGCGGAAAAAGCACCCAGTTGAAAAACAAGCTTGGAGAAAATGGTGTCCTTGTTTCAAATGAAATTATTTCCTCAAGATGCAGAATATTAACCGGTAACATTGAAAGACTCGGACTTAATAATGTTGTTACGACCTGTATGGATACAAAAAAGCTCATTAAATTTTTCCCCAAGACCTTTGATCTCATAATGTGCGATGCTCCGTGTTCCGGTGAAGGTATGTTCCGAAAGGAAGAGATTGCCGTTGATGAGTGGAGTGAAGATAATGTTCTTATGTGTGCAGAAAGGCAGGAAGAAATACTCGAAAATGCAGTTCAGCTACTGAAAGACGGAGGATATATAATTTACGCCACCTGTACATTTTCACTTGAAGAAAATGAAATGATGATTGACAAATTTTTGAAAAAGCATCCCGACTTCACTTTGATTCCCGTTAAGGATAAGGTCAGGAATGCTACAAATGACGGAATTGCATTTGACGGCTGTTTATGCAAAAACATAAAATATACACGCCGTTTTTATCCGCATATAAATAAGGGCGAAGGTCAATTTATGGCTGTTCTGAAAAACACAGCATCCCCTTCATATGAAAAATATACCGTAAATCAAAAGAACAAAAAGATTGATAAAACGATACTGGATTTTCTGAAGAATACTCTGAATTCATTTGATGAAGGTGACATCAGAATATATAACGGCAATCCTGTGTTTTTTTCTTCATCGCTTGAAATTCCTGACGGATGTGCATTCTCCTGCGGTGTTACAATAGGAGAATTAAAAAAGAACTATATACAGCCTCACCATCAGTTCTTTATGGCAAAGGGCAAGGATTTCAAGAGAAAAATTGAGTTATCTGCTGATGGTGACGACATAAAAAAATATCTCCACGGTGAAGAAATCAATGTAAATTGTGAAAACGGATGGGCAGTCATTACGGTCAACGATTGTTCGGTCGGTGGAGTAAAGGTTGTGAACGGAAAAGCAAAAAACCATTACCCCAAAGGCTTAAGATTAAAAAACATATAAACAGAGAGAAAACTACTATGAAAAAATTAAAAGCAATCCTCTGCATGTCATTATTGATGCTTACGGCAATTCACATACCCATTCTTGCATTTGCAACACAAATACAAGAACAATATACGGCAGAAGATATCGAAAACACTCAGTTATTTGACGAAAAACGCTTCGGAGATGTTGATAACAATAAAAATATCACGGCATCCGATTCAAGAATGCTACTTCGGTGTTCTGTCGGACTTGAAGAGATTACAGAGGATATTCTTCTGTACGGAGATTTCACAAAGGACGGCATCATTTCTTCTGAAGATGCAAGAATTGCATTGAGAGTGGCAGTGGGGCTTGAAAATACAGCATGTATTCTTCACGGACACAAATTTGAAAAGCTCTCAATAAAAGCAACCTGTACCAAAAGAGGTTATACAACAAACAAATGCATTAACTGTGTTCAGACCGACGGAACCAAAACCGATATTGTGACTCCGTCGGGACATAAGTTAGCAACAAATACAACAAAGGCAACCTGCACAACAAACGGGATTGCAACAACCTATTGTGTTATCTGTAAACATATTGAAAGTGAAGCTGTTACCGAAACAGCATACGGTCATCACTATTCTTTCTGGGAAAGTAACGGAAAAGAAAAATCAAAAACCTGCAAAAACTGCTCACACAAAATTATTTCAGATAAAGGAAAAACAGTTTACCTCACATTTGATGACGGTCCCGGGCCTTACACGGAAAAGCTGCTTGCCTACCTTGATGAATACGATGTTAAAGCAACCTTTTTTGTGACAAATCAGATGCCGAGATACAGATATGTTATCAAAAAAATTGCAGAAAACGGTCATACTGTAGGTGTTCATACTCTGACACATCAGTGGAATATTTACTCAAGTAAGGAAAAATACCTTAATGACTTTAACGCAATTCATAAAATAATAGAGGATGATACGGGAATTGATACTAAAATTTTCCGTTTTCCCGGCGGAACAAACAATACGGTCAGCCGAAGCTACAGCCGAGGTATTATGTCCACAATGTCAAAATATATGTTATCACAGGGATATTCATACTATGACTGGAATGTTGACTGCTGTGATACCTTGGGATATTCCTCAACACAGATTGCGAATACCACAATCAGTCAGATTAGAAACAAAAATTTCTCTATTGTGCTTATGCATGATACAAAAAATACTACGGTCGAGGCGGTAAGAACCATAATAAAATTCGGACTTGATAACGGATATGAATTTTTGCCCATTGATGAATCAACTCCGATAGTACGCTTCTCCCCCGTAAATTAAAAAGAGGATATACTATGCAAATAGGATTTACAACAACAACCTTCAGACAAATAAAGAATCTTGAAAAAATAGTTAGACTTGCAAAAGAAGCACATGTTAATTGCATTGAATGGGGCGGAGATATACACGTCAGGAATATTGAAGATGCAAAAAAAGCAAAAAGTCTTTGCGACAGCTATAATATTAGTATCTGCTCCTATGCAAGCTATTACCGTGCAGGCTGTAAGGATAAGGGGCAATGGAAAGATATCTGTGAAATAGCCTCCGTTCTCGGTGCAAAAGCAATAAGGATCTGGCTTGGCACAAAAGACAGTGAAAAAACCGATGAAATCACATACAATAACATTAAAGAAGATGTTATTGATATGTGTGCCGTTGCCGAAAAATATGGACTTATTGTCTGCCCGGAATGCCACGATAACACATTCAACAACAATACCGATGCATTTTTGAGAATAAGAAATGATATAAATAAGGATAATTTCAGAACATATTTTCAGTCACGCTATAAAAAGAAGCTTTATGACCTTGACAGAATTGAAAGAACACTACCCTATATTGAAACCGTTCACATATCATATTCCGAGCAATCGCGTGAACAGTTTCCTTTTTTTGACAGTTCATATATTGATGCACTTCTTGACAAAATCATTGAAATGGATTTTGACGGAAATGTTTTATTGGAATACACCTATCTTTTCGGTCATTTCGGTATTCCCTCATGTATGAAAAAAGATATAGCAAAACTAAAATCAAAGTTGCAAAAATAATGAACAGCCTGACTCATTTCGGAATCTGAGTCAGGCTGTACTTATATTATAAAAGTATTTTCACTGTCTGTTTTATGTTTTCAATAGCTTAATTTTCCTTTATTTGTTGTTTGTCTTTAAGCATTTCATTGAGTTTATGTGTGTTCCTTTTTATTACAGAATAAATTACCGTCCATACAATAAGATAGCCTATAACAAAAATACCGCTGAAAACTAAAAGCGGCAACAAACCCAATTCAAGCCAGTTATTAAGCAGATATGTGCACAAATAACTGATATATAAAACAATGCCGTGAAGCAGTATTGCCGCCATCAATGGTAAACGCTCGATCTGATAAACAGCATTCATGCCTCCAGCAATAAAGGCAAGTGCAGTTATTGAAAATATACCTATACAGACCTGATTGACAGTTAACGCAACTATCAGTCCTTTATGGTGTAAAATAAGATATAATATTGCAAGAATAATCGGCCCGAAACCGCAAGAAACCAGTCCCCGACGAAAAAATTCAGTCGCAAACCTTTTCATATCCCCTCATACCTCCTTTTTATTTGTGAAAAACCACGCCTTGAAACATAATCACGGTAGCCGCATCTGAATACTGCATCTACACTGCCGCTGAATGCTGCATCAAATCGCTCGATACGGTGTTCATTGGCAAGGTTTGATTTGTTGATGCGTATAAAATAAGAAGGCAGAACAACCTCTAAATCACGTAATCTTTCTTTTAGTGAAAAATGCTTGCCGTTTACATCAATGGCTATTACCTTTTTGTTAATGACAGTAATACATTCTATCTCAGAGAAAAGGAGCTTTCTTATTTCTTCATCACTGTATCCCAGAATGCTCTCTGTACCTGAAAATTGACAGACAAGATTTTCTATTTGCTCGGTAAGAGAAGAGGGAGCGTGAACCCTTGCAATTATCTCTTCATCTGCATCTTTGTCTATAATGATTTTGTATTTCATTACATCAGATCCTTATTGTTTTTTCATTTGCCGTAGAAAACTGAGTATAGCTGTCACAGTTACCAATATACTGTACATAAGAATTGGCAGAATATGAGCAAATGCAAGCTCAAGGTCGCCTCTGATCAATGCTTTTTCCGTTTCTGCTGCGTGAACAAACGGTAAAACATTCGCAATTTTCTCGAGAAAACCACCCACAAGCTTCAAATCAAACCATACTCCCGAAAGCCACGCAGAAAGATTTGTAAGCAGTGCACCGCAAATACCGCCTACTTGCTTAACACCGAATAAGCTGCCGCACAAAAGTCCTAATGCAATATTAAAAACAGCCATAGGTACTATACCTATTATAGCATAAACAATATTTACGCTGACAGTCAACCCCAAGGGTATAGAAAACAGATAACAAATAATTGTTTGCCCGATGGCGATAGCCAAAATCGGCAACATATATCCGATAATAAAACCAAAAACCGTAAGAGGTGTGGTATACAATCTCTGCAAAAATTCACTTTCACGGTCTTTTGCAATCAGTGTTGCAGAAAAAAGTGTCATAAATGACAAACCAAATACGGTAATGCCCGGAGCAAGAGTGTCAATCTCAAATATGCCAGCAGGAATGTTCTTTTGCAGACTGCTCAGAAGAAGTAATAATATCAAAGGGAAGCCCAAGCCGAAAGCTATGTTTATGGGATCACGTAATATTTCTCTTGTACACCTTTTGGCAAAAGTCAGCATTCTCATAATGCACTCCCCTTCACAACAGAAACAAAAGCTGCTTCAAAGTCCCTTGCTCCCGTCTTCATCTTCAATTCTTCCGCAGTCCCCACTGCAAGAATATTACCGTCTTTCATAATACCTATTCGGTCAGAAAGTTCTTCTGCTTCTTCCATGTAATGTGTGGTTAATACTACGGTTACTTTACCCTTTAACGAGCGAATCATATCCCAGAGCTCATGTCTCACAATTACATCCAAGCCAAGAGTAGGCTCATCCAAAAACAGAATTTTCGGTTCACTGATAAGCGCCATTGCAATACTTACCCGTCGCTGCCATCCGCCCGACAGCTTTCCTGCCTTTCTTTTCAAAACAGAAGATAAAGAGAATAATTCGGAAAGCTCATCGATTCTTTCTGCAGTTTTTTCCTCAGAAAATTTATGAATACCGCATATCAATTCGAGGTTTTCCTCTACAGAAAGATTGGGGGCTACGGCAGTTGCCTGAGGTGACACTCCAATCAATCGTTTTACACCTTCAGGCTGTTTGCTTACACTGTATCCGCCTATAAACGCATCCCCGGCTGTTGGTTTTGTTATACAGGTCAACATCTTAATAGTTGTAGTTTTCCCCGCACCGTTAACGCCTAACAATGAAAACAATTCACCCTGATGTATTTCTAAATTGAGATTATCCACGGCAGTCAGATTTTTGTACCTCTTAACAAGGCCTACAGCTTTTATTGCCGGCATATATATTAGCCTCCTTTTTCTTGCAATACAATCATAGCAAATTTAAATGAGAAAATGTTGAATTCTATCTAATCGGTCATTTTATGCATATAATCGGTTAAAACTACACAAAACACAAAAAGCCGCACTCCGAAAGGAATGCGACGATACATATAAACTATAAAATTATATATAAAACTCTATTTTAAGCAAAAAAATTGAGTATTCACAGGTCAAATCCCTTATGAATACTCAATATGGTCCGAGTGGCGAGACTTGAAAGCTTGAGAAGGCCTCGCGAATCTTTGCGCATCACGTCACATGGCCTTATTTTTTAACGATTTCGAGGTTTCAACATATCCTTATCTTTGCGCATGTTTGCACATCTTTTCACAGAAATAAG
>JAZNRX010000213.1:0-5964 GCA_045590915.1 Acutalibacteraceae bacterium
TGTCCGTGTCAATAAAATTCTGGGTCAGATACTTTCTCAGTTTTCTCTTATGCCTGAGCTTAATATGGTTTATCAGGAATTGTTTTCAAACAAAGGTTCGGCATTTTATTCTGTTGAACAACCTATGGATGATGATATCGATTTTGCCTCTCGTTATCTTACCGAACATAAGTATGCTCTTCCTCTTACATTTATGGATAACGGCGAGAAGATCCACTGCTACTATGCTGCAGGCGATGAAAAAGATATCGATAAAATTTCTCCCGTTACAGGTATTGGTGATTACACCGTTGCTCTTAATGCTAATTACTGGATGGAGAAAAAGCACGTTATTATTCTTGGTCATAACAGTAAAATCAAAGACATTATGTGTGGCTTCAAGGCTTTTTGCGGTGAATGGAATCTTCACGGAGAGCAATTTGTTGATATAGCTGTAATTGATGATAAAGCTAATCTTGATAAAATGGAATGGTATGAAGAATATCCGTTCGTAACTGAAAAGATTGATGCTGATATATTTGACAGAGAAAAAATCTGTGACGCTATTGAACGCATCGTATCCTCGCACGAGGGCGATACAAGTATTCTTATACTTTCCGATGATACTGCACTTAATGAGGATATTGATGCAAACGCACTCGCAAATCTCGTCTACGTTCAGGATATTATCAATAAAAAGAAGGCTGCTGATCCCGATTTTGATGTTGAGAGTATGGACATTGTTGTTGAGATAATTGACCCGAAGCATCACGATATAGTTAACAGCTACAGCGTAAACAATGTTGTTATCAGTAACAGATATATCAGTAAGATGATAACTCAGATAAGTGAAAAAGAGTCACTGTTTGAGTTCTATTCGGATATTCTTACATATGACGAAAAAGCAGATTCTTCTTCTGATGAAATTTTTGACAGCAAGGAAATATATATTAAGAAGGTCACAAGATTCTTTGATGAAATTCCCGGTGAATGTACAGCTGAACAGCTTATCAGAGCTACATTTGAGGCTTCTGTTGATAAAGTACATGATAATATGTCAATTGTGCTCGGCTATGTAAAGCCAGGCGGAAAAATGGTTCTGTTCAGTGGTGACCAGTCGCAGATTAAGCTTAAGCTTGAACCTAAGGATAAGCTGATTCTTTTCAGCAATCATTGATGTTATGACAGTTCATCCGATTGCTCCGATATATGACTCAAACTCAAAAATATTGATTTTAGGTAGCTTTCCTTCCGTTAAATCCCGTGAAGAGATGTTCTTCTACGGCCATCCGCAAAACCGCTTCTGGCGTGTTATTTCAGCTGTTTTTGATAAGCCTGTACCTGGAAATATTGGCTCTAAAAAAGAAATGCTTCTTTCTTGCGGTGTTGCCGTGTGGGATGTCATAGCTTCCTGCGATATTGAGGGCAGCTCCGACAGCTCAATCAGAAACGTTGTGCCTAACGATTTGAGTGTAATTTTAAATACTGCTGATATACGGCAGATATATGTAAACGGTAAAACAGCCGAGAAGTATTATAATAAATACCTGCGTGATAAACACGGCAGATCAGCAGTTTGTCTGCCGTCAACTTCACCTGCAAATGCCGCTTGGAATTTAGAAAGACTTATCAATGAATGGAGAATAATTAAAGACGGGTTGTGTTGATATGAATTTTGACCTTAGAGAAAAAGCAAAAGAGAATATAATCGTTGTTGCGCACCGTGGCGCATCAGGCGGTAATATTCCTTGTAATACTATGGCTGCATATGAAATCGCGCTTATGCAAGGTGCGGATATGCTTGAGATTGATGTTGACTGTACCCGTGACGGTGAGCTTATTATCTTCCATCCCGGTATGGAAAAGCCGCATCTGGGCAGAATGCTCGACCTGCAGAAGCTCAGTTACAACAGCGTAAAAAAGCTGCGTTACCGTAATGTTGATGAAACCCCGACACAGTTCGGAATTTCAAAACTTGACGATTTTCTCGAACAATTCAAGGACAGATGCTTCATAAATGTCGATAAATTCTGGCATAACCCTGAAAAAATCTATAACGCAATAAAACGCCACGGTATGACAGAGCAGATGCTTGTCAAAAGTTCAATGTCACCAAAGGTTATACATGTGCTCGAGGAGCTTGCACTCGAGCTTCCTTTTATGCCGATTGTAAGGGAGCATCACCATTCACACGAATTGCTGATTAAAAGTAATGTGAATTATGTCGGTGTTGAGGTGCTGTTTCAGAAGGATGACTCCGAGCTTGCAGGTGAAGAGTTTATAAGCCGTATGCACCGCGACAATACGCTTGTGTGGGTCAATTCTATTATCTATGATTATAAAGAGCAGCTTTCGGGTGGTCACAGCGATGATTCCGCTCTCACCGTTTCGCGCGATTACGGTTGGGGCTGGCTTGCCGACCGTGGCTTTGATTTTATCCAGACCGATTGGCCCATGATGCTTATCGATTACCTCAAAAATTCGGGTAAGTACCACAGATAAATACCGATTGACAAATCCTTTAATAAATGATATATTGAAGAAAATTACCGAAAGGCAGGTGGACAAAATGACAATGAATCGAAATTCCCTGAATCGGAGTGCCGTTTTGTCCGTTTGCGATTGATGTAATTTATATCTTTCTGTGAATTTTAAGGCATCTCCGTTTCGGAGGTGCCTTTATTTTTTACAGAAAGAGGATTGAAATGAAGACAGATTTTACTTTCACAAACATCACAAACAAAAACATAATCAACCACAAAAAACTCCGCAAAATCTATGCAAAGTATAAGATTAAGTCTTTGCGTAATCAGGGTGAAACTCCGGGTAACAAAAAGATGTTTTATAAGCTGTTTGACAGCATAATTTCAAATGCCTCAGTTAGTAATTTTGATTGTTTTATCGTTATGAAATCAGCCAATGAGTTTATCGGTTTTGCATCAATATCGACATTATCAACGGATGTCCTTGATATTCCGCATAGCTACGGTACGGTTAAAGATTTCTATATTTCACCTAATCACAGGCGAAAAGGATACGGCAGAATTCTGAATGATTATATTGAAAACATCTTCAAGAATAACAAAACAAATACCGTTTTGTTAAGTCCTGATCCGTTAAGTGGAATTGATTTCTGGAAAGCTATGGGGTACTCAGATACAGGTATTCATCAGGGTTGGGGACGGCATTTAGTTTATGTTAAACATTTATTCAAAACCGAAAACTCCATTGAAATTGATAATGCAATAACAAAACTTGTTACACCAACTGATTTTATTGGGATAAACCCATATAACAAACCACAGATAAAAGAGGTTTACGGCGTGTGGAAAGAATACTGCAAAGAAATTAACCGAAAGCCACGCAGAAAAGATATTAAAAATTTGGCTTGGAATGCAAGAAAAAACAGGAAATTCAGTTTCAAAGCGTTGTATTACAAAAATAAGATAGTTGGGTTTAGATATAATGATAATATTAAAGAACTGAAATATATTTTATCGCAGTTCGATAATTTACGGTAGAGCAGGGGCTTGCCATTGCCGCAAAATAATGCTTTAAAAGGATGTTCAATAATGGCAAAACGAGTTGTAGTTGTTCCATACAGTGAACAATGGAAATCGGATTTTGAGACAATTAAACAGCATCTTTTACCGGCAATAAAAGATACAATAATCAGCATTGAGCATATTGGAAGCACATCTGTTGAGGGGCTTTCTGCTAAACCGATTATTGACATTGATATTGTTATTAAGGACTATTCTGTATTTGATAAAGTAGTTGAAAGATTAGCGACTCTTGGTTACATACACGAAGGAAATCTCGGCATAAAAGACAGAGAGGCTTTTGATTATAAAGGCAATGCAGATTTGCCAAAGCATCATTTATATGTTTGTCCGGAATTTTCTTTTGAACTTCACAAACATATTACTTTCAGAGATTATTTGAGAAATAATCCTGAAGCTGTAAAGAAATATAGTAAAGTCAAAGAAGAAGGTGCAAAGTTATTCCCCGACAGTATAGATGATTATATTGCTTATAAATCGCCGTGTATTGAGGAGATTTACAGAAAATGCTCACTGGCGTTTAATAGATTACCGAAACGAAAATCAAACAGGCTGACCGGATTTGATTATTCATCTTGTAACTCTTATTTTCTTACGATCTGCACCAAAAATAAGCAAATGCTTTTCGGTAAGGTCGTAGGGGCGCCCATTGGGCGTCCGTATTGCGATTTGTCTGAATATGGAAAGATTGTTGATGAGGCTGTCAATAATATTGAGAAAAAATACGATAGAGTAAGACTGGATAAATATGTAATTATGCCTGATCATATCCATTTGTTGATTACAATTTTGCCGGCTGAAAATGGACGCCCGATGGGCGCCCCTACGATATCAAATATGGTTAATCAACTTAAAGGCTATGTTACTAAAAGAATAGGATTTCCTGTTTGGCAGAAATTGTATTACGACCATATTATTCGAGATGAAGAAGATTTTAATACAAAGTGGGAATATATCGATAATAATCCGATATCTTGGTTTGATAAAAACAAAATTGATTGTGAGGTTTGAATATGAGTAACCAAAACATATTTGATAACGAAACTTTTTTTGAAGGCTATAAAAACTTGCGTGCAGGTGAGAATAATTACAATGATTTGCTTGAGCAACCCGCTATGGCGAAAATGCTTCCTGATTTAACAGGTAAAACCGTTCTTGATTTAGGCTGCGGCTACGGTCACAACTGTATTGACTTTGTTAATCGTGGTGCAAAGCGTGTTGTTGGTGTTGATATCTCTGAAAAAATGCTTGCTGTTGCAAAAGAAGAATCCGCACACAATAATATTGAGTACCGCAATATGAGTATGAAGGATATTTCAAATCTTGATGAAAAGTTTGATTTTATTTACAGTTCTCTTGCTTTTCATTATGTAAAAGATTTCGAAGCATTTGCAAATGATATGTATTCTATCCTCAATCCGGGCGGTCGGCTTTTGTTTTCGCAGGAGCATCCGATTATAACCGCTACCGTTGACGGTGCAGGTCATTTCAATAAAGACGAAAACGGCAACAGAATTTCCTATTCTTTTTCAAATTACAATCAACCCGGTGAAAGAAAAATCCATTGGTATGTCGACGGGGTTATAAAGTATCACCGTACTTTCAGCAACATTATCAATGCACTTGCAAAATCAGGGTTTGTAATTGAAGAAATATGCGAACCCGTACCCGAGGATTGGGCAATAGAAAAACTACCGACGATAGTAAAGGAATATATCAAACCAAACTTTTTACTCGTGAAGGCGAAAAAATAAAAGAGGAGAATTGTATATGAAAACCGAATTCAAACAAATCAGCTTCCAAAAAATGAACAGCGATGAATTTAAAATCTATTCGGAGTGGTCTGTAAAAGCTTATGCTGACCACTTGATAAAATCTGGCGATGAAAGATTCAGATTCAAAGCAATAAAAGAGGCGAGGGCAGAGTTTAACGATGTTTTCCCTGACGGTGCAGATTCTGCCGATAACTGGCTATATATTGTCATAAATGAGGATAACGAGAAAATCGGTGTTATCGGCTATCAGAAAAGTCCGTTTGAGAAAAATGCCGCTTTCGTAACCGAGAACGTAATCAAAGAAGAATACCGAGGAAAGGGCTACGGCAAAAGTGCGTTTGTAAAAATTCAGGAAGATGCCCGCGAAAAAGGTTTCTCCAAAATGGTGCTCAATGTTTTTAAGCACACTCCCGTATCATACGCGATGTATGAAAAGAACGGGTTCAAAGTAATTGAGGACCACGGCGGCAGTGCAATTATGGAAAAAATCTTTGATTCTGTTGAGGAATAACAATGAAAAAAGTTATAGTAATCGGTTGCCCCGGAAGCGGCAAAACAACCTTTGCGGAAAAACTTAATAAGCTCACGGGATTGCCGTTATACTATCTTGATGCTATATGGCATAAGCCTGACAAAACTCATATTCC
>JAZNRX010000214.1:0-21264 GCA_045590915.1 Acutalibacteraceae bacterium
ATTGATATTTCGGCTGATGTTCTTAAGGTAGGGCATCACGGAGGTGCAACCTCTACAACATATCCGTTTTTAAGAGAAATAATGCCGAAAATTGCAGTAATCAGTGTCGGTGAAGGAAACAGCTACGGGCATCCCACGGAGGAGGTGCTTTCAAAGCTTCGCGATGCAGATGCAAAGGTTTACAGGACGGATATGCAGGGGCATATAAAAATAACAAGTGACGGGGAAAATCTCACCGTCACGACAAATAAAAATCAGGACATTGAAACAAATCCCACTGTTCCCTCCCCCGAAAACACGGCTTATATAGGAAACAGAAATTCAAAAATATTCCACAAGGACACCTGTTCATCTCTCCCGAAGGAAGAAAACAGAATATATTTTGAAAGCCGTGCACAAGCGGTTGAGAATTCATTTACACCTTGTTCAAGATGCAAACCATAAGAAAAAATCATACGATTTATCAACACCCTCCCCCCCAATCTTGTGGGCTGTAGGTATTTCTTATTATAAGGGAATTTCTCACATCGCGAGCAATTTCATATATAATAAAATAATTCAACCCGAAAGGAAAAACAAATCCTTTCGGGTTGGTATTATTTTTTCGGGATAAAAAAGTATACTGTTTCTCCCAGTCTCTTTAAGGGATTTGGGTTCCAGTCCTTTTCGGGAGCAGGGTGAAGTCCGTCCTTTTTATAGAACTCACAAAGCTTTTTTGCTGTATCATGAAATTCTCGGTAATTCTTGTTTTCCTTTGATGTCCAGCCTGTTTCCGCAATAGCAAACCAACGGGGGAAGCACATATATTCGAGTCTTTCATCATTATTTATATGCTCTGTCCAGATGGGCGATTCAACACCGATTATACAGGCTTTTCCTTTTTCATCAAGTCCCTTGAAGCTTTCAGGCTCAAACATATAGCCTGCCTTAAGAGGATTCATACCGTACGGATAATCAGCATAATACGGCATATAGGGAGACATAATTACATTCTGTCCCTTATTTGCGGCTTCAGCCGTTCTTGAAGCACCCTTAAGCCAGTGCTGAACGGTAAGCTCCTCTGAAAGCCCCTTACCCTTGAGACAATCATTCCATACAATGCACTTTTTGCCCTTATTTTTAAGATAAGAAGCCATTTCGTTTATAAAGAAGCATTGCAGCTCATTCTCATCGGAAAGACCGTTATCAGCCATAATTTTCTGACATTTTTCACAAGTCTTCCAATTTGCCTTGGGCACCTCGTCACCGCCGATATGTACGGTATTATAGGGGAAAAGCTCACAGATTTCATCAAGGATTTGCTTAAGACAAGACTTGGCATCTTCATTTCCAGCACAGATGATGTCCTTAAAAATACCCTGTGTTGTTTTTACCTCAACAGCTTCACCCGTACAGGTGAATTCGGGATACACATGAAGAAAAGCACTCTGATGCCCCGGCATATCAAGCTCGGGAATAACATCAATAAATCTGTCTTTGCAAAAATCTATTATTTCTCTTATCTCAGATTTTTTGTAATATCCCGAATATTCCTCAGAGGATTTACAGTTTATGAAGCGGTCGCACTTTCTCACACTTCCCTTTTTTGTGAGCTCGGGAAAGCCATCAAGCTCAATTCTGAAGCCCTGATCATCGGAAAGGTGCCAATGAAGCTTATTGAACTTAAAATCTGCCGCAACACAGATGAGCTTTTTGAGCTCATCAAGAGAAAACATATGCCTTGCACAGTCTATCATAAAGCCTCTGTGAGAATATCTCGGCTTATCCTTTATGACAGCACAAGGAATTTCAGCATAAAGGTTTTTAATCTGATTTAAGGTCAGCTGAGCATAATATAAGCCTTTTTCAGAGGATGCCCTCGCAGTTATTTCATTCGGCTCAATAACAAGCTCATATTCTTCATCCGATGTAAAAGCATCGGAAATTTCTTTTTTTGTGACAGTATTCAGCATTGTTACACAGCTGAATACATTTACATTTTCAGGCTGCGGAATAAGACGCATAGCGCTTCCCCCTTTAAATTACCATTTCGTATTCACCGAGATTACCGTCTGCAAAATACCTTTTAAGGTCATAAGGTGCATAAATTCCCGTATCTGTGACAACACCGCTTACAAGCTCGGGAGGGGTTATATCGAATGCAGGATAATAGCCCTTTACGCCGTCTGCGGCTGTTTTAACACCCATTGCCTGTAAAGTAAAGTCGGGATCACGCATTTCAATTTTTACTGTGTCTATTGTGGGATGAACATGGTCGGGAGCACCTGTTACAAAATAGGGTATTTTATTATACTTTGCGGCGATTGCAATCTGGAAGGTGCCCACCTTATTTACCACATAGCCGTCCATACATATAGCATCGGCGGCAGAGGTAAACACATCAATGTTTTCGTTTTTCATAACAAATGCAGGCATATTATCGGTGATAACCGTAACATCCATTCCCATATCGTTACAAACAGAGGCGGTAAGCCTTGCTCCCTGAAAATACGGTCGTGTTTCGGGGCAGAATATTCTGACTTCGCCCTTTCCCTGCTCTTTAAGAACACGGCACATCTGTCCCACAATGGTTTCACCGAAGCACTGTGTCATCACGGCTCCGTGAGAGGGAATCATATCAACAAGATACTGCGCCATTTTATATACCTTGTTATATCGCATATTGTTTACATTTACGGTATATTCCATTATGGCATCCGACACATTTTTACCTTCTGCAAGTGCCTTTTCGGCTGCTTCAAGACAACCGTTTGTTATGAGACTCATTCGGTTTGCGGTGGTAGGTCTTGCGTGTGATATGGTATATGCGGCATCTTTAAGATATAATCTTTGTTCATCAAGTGATTTATCTTTGCATTCAAAGGCGGCAAGTGCCATTCCCGCGGCGGCGGCAGTGTACGGACCTGCACTCTGGGTTACCATATCCTTAAGTGCCTGTGTTACCTCGTGATGATTGTGACAGGTAACAAATTCTATTTTTCGCGGATATATGCGGCGGTCAAGAATTTTCACCGCTCCGTCCTCATACCACGCAATATTTTCATACTGAAGCATAAATGCCAGACTTTTATCTGCTCTTTCCATTTTATTCTCCTTAATAAAGTCTTGCGACTGCTTTTTTTACATCATAATATATCTTTTCTTTATCTAATGTGAGGAATTCTCCGTCTTTGTAAAGCACCTTGCCGTCACATACTGTCATATATACATCCTGTCTGCCTGCAGAATAAACAATAAGTGCGGCAGGATCAAGGCAGGGAATCATATTGGGCTTATCAGTGGAAAATGCAACAAAATCCGCCTTATATCCCGGAAGAAGATTTCCGCAGTTTTCTCTTCCCTGAAGAGAAGCACCGTTTACCGTTGCGGCTTTAATAACCTTTTCTGCACTCATCACCGTGGCATCACGGAGATTTCCGTTGTGAATAAGAGAGGCAAGATGCATTTCCTCAAGCATATCAAGATTGTTGTTGCTTGCGGCACCGTCCGTACCTAATGCCACATTTATGCCCTTTTCAATAAATCTTTCAACGGGTGCAAAGCCGCTTCCGAGCTTCATATTGCTTGTGGGATTATGTACTACAGAAACTCCGTGTTTTCTGAAAATGTCCATATCGCTTTCCGTCAGTTCAACACAATGGGCGGCAAATGCCCTTGAATTGAAGGCGCCGAGGCTTTCAAACCACTCGGCAGGAGTTTTATTGTATTTTGCAATACACTCCTTATGCTCCTTGAGAGTTTCGGAAAGGTGAATATGCATATTTCCCTTTCTTTCGTTACACAAGGCACTGTAATAACGGGTTGTTTTTTCATCACAGGTATATTCTGCGTGAATACAGAAATCCACAAGCACTCTGCCGTCAAAGCTGTTATTGTGATTATCGAAAAGCTCAAGAGATTCCTTTATTCTGTAGGAGTCCTCAGGCTTTTCTGTGGGATCAAAGCACTGAACGGGACGGGAAATATTTGCCTTCATTCCCGACAGGCCCACTGCCTTAATAGTTTTTTCGGGCTCAAAATACATATCAGAAAAGCCCACTGTTCCCGAAGACACCATTTCCATAAGTGCAAGATAGCTTCCTGCTTCAATATCCTCCGGTGTGAGCTTATCTTCAATGGGAAAAACAGCTCCAAATAACCATTTATCAAGAGGAAGGTCGCTTCCCACACCTCTTAAAAGCACCATAGGTGAATGGGTATGGCAGTTATATATACCGGGCATAATAATTTTTCCCGACATATCAATAACACTGTCATAGCTTTCCTCTGGCAAGGATGAGCCCACATATGATACGGTATCCCTGTCAACACCTAAACAGCCGTCCTTTATAACATTGAGACTGCCGTCAACAAAATTAAGAATTACAGCATTTTTATAAAGAGTTTTCATAATTAAAACCTGCTTATTACACTTTCTATATAATCTCCGAAGGGTGTGCTTATTCTTGAGGCAGTCTCCCCTACCTCCTCATCGGTCAGCTTTCTGTCAAGGACACCTGCCGCCATATTTGTCATAACGGAAAGTCCCAACAGGGGCATTGAGCAATGGGCGGCAGTGAGTGCTTCCGTTACCGTTGACATACCCACGGCATCCGCACCTAAAATTCTGGCGGCTCTGATTTCTGCGGGAGTTTCAAACTGCGGTCCCGTAAAATACATATAAACGCCCTCGCGGAAGGTGAGCACACTTTCCTTTGCACACTCCTTGGCAATATCTCTCAATTCCTTTGTATACATATCGGTTGTATCAAAAAAACGGGGACCGAATTCATCAATATTTTTACCTTGCAGGGGGCTTGCTCCCGTAAGCTTGAGATGATCGCTGATTATCATAATATCGCCCACATTATATTCCGTATTCACGGCTCCTGCGGCATTGGTTATTATTGTTCTCTTTACACCGAGAAGCTTAAAAAGTCTTACGGGAAGTGTGAGCATTTCGAAAGGATAGCCCTCATAATGATGAAATCTTCCCGACATACAAATAACCTTTTTGCCCTGAACCTCACCGAAAATAAGTCTTCCTTCGTGAGACTCAACCGTAGAAACAAGGAAATTAGGAATATCCTTATAGTAAATTACAACAGGATTTTTAATTCTTTTTGCAAACTCTTTAAGTCCCGAGCCGAGAATAATTCCCGTTTCAGGCTCGTCCTTTATTATATTTTTAACATAGTCTGCACAAGTCTTGAAATATTGGTATGTAATTTCTGTCATACACAAATCACCTCATTATAATTTTACCATAAATAAAAAATATTAGCAACAAAAAATGGAGGCAGTATGATTTAAAATAACCGCTTTACATTTTTTTCTTGCTATGGTAGAATATTCGTGCGACACTAACTGAATAAAAAACCCTAGCGTTGGGAAAATACCTTGGTAAAAGGTGTTTTCCTCTATCTCAACGCGGGGTAAAAAACGGTTAGTGTCGCAACTAAACCGAGGGAACACTTTTTCGGCACATCCTTCGTGGATGTGCTTTTTTTGTTGAGGTGAAAAGGATGAAAAAACTATTGATTCTCTTATGTGTAGTTGCGACACTTGCTGCTTTTCCGTCTTGCCGGAAGGAATATACCTACGGTGAATATGAGCTGATATTTTCAACCAAGCTCATTTCAAACGAGCTTGTAGGAAATGAGTGGAATTTTTCATATTACTCCGACGAAAAAAATCTAACAAACGGTGAACACCGTCTTGTTTTGCTTGCAGAACCGAAAACAATGACCATTGATGTGACCGTCACGGAAAAAGACAAAATTACAGACATCGGAACAGGCTCGGTATCTGTTACATTTGACGGTGAAACGGAAACAAAAACACTTGTCACAGTAACAGAACGCGGAGGTCCCTATGAAGGCAATGAGGCTGAATGGGAAATAACCTGCAAGACAAGGCTTGTCAAAATGCACTAAAAAAGGTATGCAGAGAAATTTCTGCATACCTTTTTTATCAGCAATTATATGTTCAATTATTTTACACTGAAAAGAATTTCACTGTATGAGGGATAGGGCCACATTGAAGCATCAGTTTTTGTTTCAAGCTCATCAACAAGAATACGAAGCTCTGTCATGGCATTGAGAATGTTGTTTTTGCTGAACTGTGCCAAAGCGGTGGCATCGGTGCATTCAAGAGCCTCTATCATATAGCCCTCAAGCTCCTTCTTTTTTGAGAAAACGGCAGCTGTAAGTGAGGACAGCTCCTTTGTAAGCTCTGTTTCATAATCACAGTTTATTTCTGCGGAAAGCGTTTTCTTGAGAAGTGCAGAATCGGCAAGAGTCTTTGTGAAGCCCGAGACAGCAGGAAGAATGTCCTTATTTACCATATCAAGCATTGTGAGAGCCTCAATGTTGATAACCTTGCAATAGTTCTCGGAAAGAATTTCATATCTTGCCTTAAGCTCTTCAACGGAATATACCTTATGAGTTGTGAAAAGCTCGATATTTTTATCGGCAATAAGACTGGGAAGAGCATCGGGAGTTGTCTTCATATTGAGAAGACCTCTCTTTTCTGCTTCAAATATCCACGCATCATCATAACCGTTGCCGTTAAATATAATTCTCTTATGGTCTGAGATAGTCTTCTTTATAAGGTCATGAAGCTCTGTTTCAAGGTCATCCGCATTTTCAAGCACATCTGCAAACTGTCTTAAAACCTCTGCAACGGCGGTGTTGAGAACTACATTTGCATTTGATATTGTGTTGGATGAACCAAGCATTCTGAATTCAAACTTATTACCGGTAAAGGCAAAGGGTGAGGTTCTGTTTCTGTCGGTTGTATCCTTGGGAATTTTGGGGAGCGTGTGAACACCTACACGAAGAAGCTCCTTCTCCTTTGTGCCGTATGCTCTGTCTTCCTCAATGGCTTCAAGAATTTCCGTCAGTTCTGTGCCGAGGAACATTGAAACAACTGCGGGAGGTGCTTCAAGTGCACCGAGACGGTGGTCGTTTCCTGCGGCGGCAACACTTACTCTCAGAAGATCCTGATAGTCGTCAACAGCCTTGATAACTGCACACAGGAATAAAAGGAACTGTGCATTTTCTGCAGGGGTATCGCCGGGATTGAGAAGATTTATGCCTGTGTCGGTTGAAATTGACCAGTTGTTATGCTTGCCGCTTCCGTTTACACCTGCAAAAGGCTTTTCGTGCAAAAGACATACCATATTGTGCCTTCTTGCAAGCTTCTGCATAAGCTCCATTGTAACCTGATTCTGATCGGCGGCAATATTGGTTGTTGTAAAAACGGGAGCAAGCTCATGCTGTGCGGGTTCGGCTTCATTATGCTCTGTTTTTGAAAAAATACCAAGCTTCCACAGCTCCTCATCAAGCTCTGTCATAAAAGCTTTGACACGGGGCTTTATTGCACCGAAATAGTGGTCTTCAAGCTCCTGTCCTTTGGGGGGCTTTGCACCGAAAAGAGTTCTTCCCGTAAAAACAAGATCCTTTCTTTTTTCAAACATATCCTTGTCGATAAGGAAATATTCCTGTTCTGCACCGACGGTCGTATTTATTCTTGTAACATTTTCGTGTCCGAAAAGCTTTATTACTCTCATTGCCTGACGGTTAATGGCTTCCATTGAACGAAGAAGCGGAGTTTTAGCATCAAGAGCGTGACCGCCGTATGAACAGAAAGCTGTGGGAATACACAAAACGCCGTCCTTTATAAAGGCATAGGATGTAGCATCCCAAGCGGTATAACCTCTTGCCTCAAAGGTTGCACGAAGACCGCCTGAAGGAAAAGATGATGCATCGGGCTCACCCTGAATAAGCTCCTTGCCGGAGAATTCCATTATAATGCTGTTTCCGTCTACGGGCGAAATAAAGCTGTCGTGCTTTTCGGCAGTGATGCCTGTCATCGGCTGGAACCAATGTGTATAATGAGTTGCACCCTTTTCAATAGCCCAGTCCTTCATTGCATTTGCCACAACATTTGCAAGACCGAGATCAAGATGCTTTCCCTGCTTTATTGTTCTCTGAAGAAGCTTATATGTCTCGTGAGGAAGCTTTTCCTTCATCACATTATCGTTAAATACATTGGAGCCGAAATATTCACTTACCTTTGCCATAATGATACCTCTCTCTTAACTAAATAAAGGGACTGCAGGTATTTCTGCAGCCCCATTGCTGATGTGGGTATTTTATATCAATAATACTTATTTGTCAAGGGTTTATTAAAAAATTCCCCCGCAAAAAAGAATTTTATTCGTCAGTTGACGGCTCAATAAGACCGTAGCCTCCGTCTTCTCTTCTGTAAACAACCGCAAGTGCTTCTGTGGCGGAATTTAAGAACACATAAAACTGATGTCCCAATAAATTCATCTGAAGAATTGCTTCATCAACGGACTGAGGCTTAACAGGAACTGATTTTGTTCTTACAAGTTCAAATTCTGTTTCTTCTTCAACTTCATGACCTGCAAAATCATCAAAGGCACCTGAACGAAGTCTTTTTTCCAGCTTTGTCTTGTTCTTTCTTATCTGACGGATAAGAAGGTCTACACAGTTATCAAGTGCTTCATTCATATTTTCGGCTTTAGCCTGTGCTCTGAAGATCATACCCTCATTTGTAACTGTTATTTCCACAGTCTGCGAAGTTTTCTCCACGGTTGCAGTTACTTTGGCGGTAGCTGAATCTCCGAAGAAACGGTCAATTTTCTGAAGCTTCTTTTCTGCGTGTTCCTTGAACGAGTCTCTGGGAGTACACTTTCTGCCGATTACTGTAATTTTCATAACTACATCCCCTTTTGGAAATAATTTAACAAAAAGCAAAACGGACGGATTCCGAAGAAAAATGTTTTCTCTTCCGTCACCGCCCTTCTCTTTGTTCAGTTTTATTATATCACTGTCAGAGGCCTTTGTAAAGAATTTTTTATACAAATTTACTACTTTTTTACAAGTTTACGAAAATATTTTATAAACTTTGTAATAATCCACAAATATTTTATATTTCGACAGACACGTGTCTTGTTACATGACAGCCTATATTCACGGCAACGGGAAGACCTGCTATATGTGTGGGATAGGTCTCAATATTACACGCAAATGCAGTGCAATCTCCCGAATAGCCTTGAGGGCCTATACCTGTTTTGTTTACCTCACGGAGAATTTCGAGTTCAAGCTGAGCATAGAAATCATTTTCATTTCTCCGGCTGACGCTTCTGCAGAGTGCTTTTTTTGAAAGATATGCAGAATATTCAAAATCACCGCCGATACCCACTCCGATAACAACGGGAGGACAGGGCTTTGCATCCGCTTCCTTTACAACAGACACGACAAAATCAACAATATCCGCCTTTGAGGCTGTGGGATTGAACATTTTTATTTTGCTCATATTTTCACTGCCGAAGCCCTTGGGTGCCACATTGAAACGGATTTTATCACCCTTAACTATTTTTGTGTGTATGATCGCAGGGGTATTATCCTCAGTATTAACACGGAAAAGAGGATCCTTTACCACGGATTTTCTGAGATAACCTTCGGTATACCCTTGAGCAACACCGCGGTTTACTGCCTCCTCAAAATCACCGCCGATAATATGGACATCCTGACCGATTTCCGCAAAAACAACTGCCATTCCGCAATCCTGACATATGGGAATATGCTTTTCTGCGGCAATTTCAAGATTTTTTTTCATATCCGAAAAAGCATCCTTTGCAATAAGAGAGCTTTCCCTTATATCATATTCATCAATAAGGCATTTAAGGTCCTCGGGCAGATAGATATTTGCTTCTATCACCGCTTCTTTAATGCGTGCGGTAATTTCATTTACACATACTTCTCTCATAATAAATCCTTTCAAAAAAATAAACCGCCGAATGCCTGAAAAAAGCATATCAGCGGATATATTATGTATCAGATTATTTACTGTAACCGCGACGGGTACCTGTTTTGAAATCTCCGCTTTTCTTGAGGACGGATATTTTTTCATCACTTTCCTGTTTGAATTTTGCCATCATATCTTCAAAAGACATCGGAGCACTTGACTGCGGGGCAGGTTTTGCGGGAGCCTGAGAATAATTTCTGTTATTATTGCTCTTTCTCTGGAAATCAGAGGACTGTGCGGGGCGTTTTCCCTGACCTTCGTTACCGGAAGCAGATGCGGGAGCGGCTTGCTTGATTGATAAGCTGATTTTATTGTTATCATTCACTGCAAGAACCTTAACCTTGACATCCTGTCCTTCCTTAAGAAATTCTGCTATGTCCTTGACATATGTTGCGGCTACCTCAGAAATATGAACCATACCTGTTTCGCCGTTGGACATTTTTACAAATGCACCGAATGAAGTAAGTCCGGTAACCTTTCCTTCATAAATTTCACCAATCAGTGATTGCATAAATTGCTGGGTCCTCCTAAAAAATCAGAAATTTATATAACCGCACAAAAAGCGGTTAATACTCATTTGCCGGGGGTTACGTCAAAATAAACCTTTTCATCGGGATATGCATATCCTCTGTCACGTGCAAGGCGTTCATAAAGCTCTGCTTCATCAGCATGGTTCAGAAGGTAGTCAATTTCCTGATTTTCCTGCTCATATGTCTGAAGCTGTGCATTAAGAGCATCAATTCTCATCTGCTTTGAATTGGAATCTATTGATATCATAACAACAATTGCAATTGATACGCAAAAAATTGCAATCGCACATAAAACTAATATAATACTGCGACGTCCTGAGGTTTTAGTCACAATTACACCATCTTTCAAATATTTTAGGCATTTTAATACTGTAATTATATACCTAATATTTTTATTAATCAAGAGATTTTACAAATTTTTTTTGGAATTTTTGTTTAAAACATAATATTTTTTGTGAAATTCTCCCGTTTTTTATCTGTGCATTTATTCTGTCGGTTATTCCCCTTAAAAATGTATCTTTTTTCTTCTTCAGCGGTGTAATTATTTTTCTGAAGAGCTTACCTGCATACAGTCCCGGAAAGATATAGAAGATGCAAAAGCCCATAAGCTCTCCGGCAAGTATATAAAAACGGACAATACCGGCATTATACTTCAAAGAGAACAAAAATGTCACAACCGCCGCAAGAGAAAAATACAGTATATCACGGAAAAACACCGAGACTGTATGTCCTTTGAAAAATGAATTCAGAAGCATAAATAAAACATACAGCAGTCCCAGTGCATATCCTGTGCCTACAGATTTCAAAAAAACCGAAATGCTGACTATATGCTCATATCCGAGAATCATTTGAATACCCTCGCAAGAAAGCCTGATTTCTTTGCGGTTTTATCGGAATATTTCATACTGTCAAACCGTCCCTGTGCGGTAACCTGTCCCGTCTGTGCATTCATTTCGGACACCTGAATTCCCTCGCCTGTCAGAGTCAGTTCTCCGAAGGATGTATATACAACAAGATTTTCTTCATCAAATGCCCCGATTTCTGTTACCCCTGATATGCTCAGTCTGTTTCTTGAGTCAATTATAAGAGTATGAGGTACACTTACAGATTTTTCAGTCATTGGCTCTGTTCTCCTTTATTCAGTATTTTCTCTTAAATATATGAAAAGCACAAAGAAAATATATCAAATTTAATAAAAACAATGTTTTGTTTTAGTGGAATTGCATAGTGAATATTGGCGGATTTTATGCTATAATCTATCGGTAACAAAATCAGAAAGGACAGATATCTATGGTAAGAATTGAAATGGATAACGGTGCAATTATAGACATCGAGCTTTATCCCGATAAGGCACCCAAAACAGTTGCAAACTTTGAAAAGCTTGTAAAGGAAGGCTTTTATGACGGACTCACATTCCACAGAATTATCAGAGGCTTTATGATTCAGGGCGGCGATCCCGACGGAACGGGAATGGGCGGCTCAAAGGATACAATCCCCGGTGAATTTGCCGCAAACGGCTTCCCCCAGAATGATATAAAGCACACAAAAGGTGTTATATCCATGGCTCGTACAATGGCTCCCAATTCCGCAAGCTCACAGTTCTTTATTATGCATGAAGACGCTCCTCATCTCGACGGAAGCTATGCTGCTTTCGGAAAGGTTATTGACGGTATTGATGCGGTTGATGAAATAGCCTGCACAAGAACCGGCTTCGGTGACAGACCTGTCGTACCTGTTGTCATCAAAAAAATGTCAATTATCTGACAAGCAAAAAAAGCTCCCGAATTCACTCGGGAGCTTTTTTCCATATTCAAAAAAACATCACCTGTACTCCGCCGTTTACGGAATACAGGTGACTGATTTTACATATTCTGGAAGATGTTGAGGATAACACCGCCGGCGATAACTGATGCAATCTGACCGGAAACGTTAACACCGATTGACTGCATAAGAAGGTGGTTCTGGGGATCCTCCTGCAGACCTAACTTGTGAACAATTCTGCCTGCCATGGGGAATGCCGAAATACCTGCGGCACCGATCATGGGATTAATCTTCTTTTTGAGGAAAAGGTTGAGAATCTTTGCAAATACAACACCGCCTGCAGTATCAAAGATGAATGCGAAAAGACCGAGTCCCATAATGAGAAGTGTTTCTGTCTTAAGGAACTGCTCTGCCTGCATCTGTGAAGCGATTGTGATACCGAGGAAAATTGTAATAAGGTTTGCAAGAACCTTCTGTGCAGTTTCAGAAAGTGAATCAAGAACCCCGCATTCTCTCATAAGATTACCGAACATAAGGAAGCCGATAAGGGCAACAGATGAAGGAGCAACAAGACCTGCAACTGCTGTGATTATGATGGGGAAAAGAATTCTTGTAAGCTTTGAAACGGATTTAGGCTGATAAGGCATTCTTATCATACGTTCCTTTTTTGTTGTGAGCGCCTTGATAATGGGAGGCTGAATAATGGGAACGAGAGCCATATATGAATATGCGGCAACCATAATTGCACCAAGGTACTGTGACTGCAGCTTCTGAGCAACAACAATGGCTGTGGGGCCGTCTGCGGCACCGATAATTGCTATTGATGCGGCATCGTTTGCAGGGAAAAATCTTGATGCAAGGCAAAGAGTAAAGAATATACCGAACTGTGCAGCGGCACCGAATATCATAAGCTTAGGATTAGAAAGAATGGGACCGAAGTCTATCATCGCACCTATACCTATAAACAGAATAAGCGGGAACAATTCATTGGAGATACCCATTTCATACAATGTACTGAGCGGACCTTCTGCAACCAACACTTCCTCAACAAACTGATTAACAGCACCCGAAATAGGCAGGTTTACCATAATGGCACCGAAGCCCATAGGAAGAAGAAGTGTGGGTTCCATTTCCTTTTTTATTGCAAGGAAAATAAGCGTACCGCCTATTATCCACATAACAATCATACGCCAGTCAAATTCAGCAAAATGGCCAAACATTTCAGCAATTGAAAACATTTTTATTTTTCCTTTCAGCTTTATTATTGCAACAAATCTTTATTATATCGCCGCAACACAAAAATCGGTCAAATTATAACACAATTTGCAATTTAAGTCAATCTAAAAGCACAAAATAAATCACATATTATACAATTTTTCCTCGCCCTTTGTAACGAGCCATCTGTAAATCAGAAAAACAAAAGCAAGCATCACAAGGCTTAAAACCGCAAGAATTACTGCTACGGGGACAAATGAAAATGAAATAAAGGAAATCAGAATTATCACCAAAACATAAAAAAGTCCCGAAAACATACCGATCATCGCGGAAATACTTTGCTTTATGGGAACTGTTTCATTTGTCCAGTCAAGCTTCGGGAAAAGGAAATTTCCCATAAGTCCCGAAAAAGCACATAAAATCATAAAAATCTGCGAAAAAACAATTATCAGAAGAGAATTTATTATGTCTGCTTTAACAGAAAAAAGGATAATCACATCAGCAATCAGCAACGGAATTCCCGTAACAGATATATGAAGCATCAGTTTCCCGAAAATCACATCTCTGATATTGAGAGGAACAGACTTAATAAGCCACATTGTTTTTCCCTCAAGAGAAATCGAAACCGATGTAATATTGTTCATTGAAGACATAAAGCATATACCCAAGCCCAGAACAAACGGAATTGCAGACAGGGGTATCTGTTCTGAAGCTGAAACAATCGCTGTTATACCTTCTTTTTTTATCGCGGCAAACACAGCCGCTATGTGCATCATAAGCGAGCCCAGACCGCAGTTCAGCATATAAACAGGTGTACTTCTGAAAAACAGCAGTTCTTTTCTGAAGCAGGCGATTTTCGGAGATTTCTTTTTGGCGGTCTTCTCCTTGTAGAGAATTTTTTTCATTCCTTTTTTTGTTGTAACCAGCCTTATAAAGCTGTGAGAAAGAACCTTATAAATCACAAGGAATACAGCAGCAACAAAAATCAAGAAAACCGCATATGAGAGAAAATCTCCCGAACAGCCCCGTCCCATTTTATATATGGGATAAAGGAATTTTTTTATCCACTCACCTATTTCTTCGGCGTTTATGATAATAATATTGATTATTTTATTGAGCTGTATGGAACAAAAATAGTATACACCAAAAAACAATAGGGAGAAAATAACGGTTAATATGCTTTTATTTCTGATTTTTGAAGCAAAAAAAGCAATAAACCAACCAAGCACACATGATATTGATAAGGCAAAAAAGGGCAGAACAAACAGATTAAGCACACAAATAATCAGCGAAAGTGCGTTAAAGGGTGCATTTATCAGATAAACAATCACAACAGGCAGCAAAACCAATGCTTCAAAGAAAAATGCAGACAGATAAAGTCCTGCCATTCTTGAAAACAAAATCATTCCCGACGGAATGGGCATAGAAAGCAACAAATCGTTGTCCTTTGCCTCATAAAGTGAATGATATGTCATAAAAACACTGCCGAATATACCCATAAGGGTTGCCAGAATTCCGAACACAGAGAAATACAACCACGAATATCCGTCAAAAATAAGCTCGCTCATCATAAACGCAACAGAAAAGAACATAAACATAAAGGTTACAAAAACAAATCCGAACAAAGCAATCATCACCGCTTTGGGGTTTTTTGTGCCTTTTTTTGCATTTCCCCTCATAATGAAGCCTGAAATAAATTCAAGCATTTGTTTTTTTAATAAGGCCTTAAGCATTTTCTTCCCCCAATTCAAGAAATACATCCTCAAGCGAGGCATTTCCTCTGACCTCATCGGTTTTTCCCGAAACAAGAAGCTTTCCGTCTTTTATGATAGCAACCTTATCGCAAAGCTTCTCTGCCACCTCAAGAACATGAGTGGAGAAAAATATTGCTCCGCCGGCACTGCAGATGTCTCTCATAATTCCTTTGAGAATGTGTGCCGCCTTCGGATCAAGCCCAACAAAGGGTTCATCCATAATTATGAGCTTCGGAGAATGAATGAGAGCTGAAATTATTGCAAGCTTCTGCTTCATCCCGTGAGAATAAGCCTTTATCGGTTGTGCAAGATCCTCGGTTATTTCAAACATATCAGCATATTTTCTGATTGCTTCCTGTCGCAAAGCCGGCTCCACACCGAAAATATCACCGATAAAATTAAGATAACCGATACCCGACATAAATTCATACAAATCAGGATTATCGGGAATGTATGAGAGTATTGATTTACATTCAATGGGTTTTTCCCTGACTGACATTCCGTCTATAAATATTTCTCCCGAATCAAAGCCGAGAATACCGCAGCATGCTTTGATTGTTGTGGTCTTTCCCGCTCCGTTATGTCCTATAAAGCCATAGATTTCTCCTTTTTCTATGTGCAGTGAGAGATTATCCACCGCAGTCTTATCACCGTATTTTTTTGTAAAATTCTCAATTTTAAGCATAATTATCACCATATTGATTTTATCAGAAAAATAACATTAAAGCAAGAAAAAATCTCCCGACAAAAAAGTCGGGAGAAAAATTTACCAGTTGATTTTCCAAGTCTCACTCTGTGAGCCTTCACATTCACCGGCTGCAGTCATAAGAGATGCAATCTTTGCTTCAACTGAAATATGAATGGGAATCTTATAATCAACGGAAGCCACATAGCCGTTTGAATTGACAACCATATCTATTGTGGTTCCTGAATAAGTAATATCAAGATAATTGAGAGTTATTCCGCTGAGGTCAACGTCTGATGCATCAAGATAACCGACACTGGCGGCGTGATGCTTGGGATGATCGGTAAGTGTACCGACCTCCTTGACAAGCTGGATATGAACAACTGTATTGTCACCGCTCTTCTTCGCATAGGCTTTTGCAACACCGGCTTCGGTGAGAGTGAAAGCTCCGCGCTTGGGAAGAAGAAGGGGAACATTTTCACCCTCGGCATTTGTTGTTCTGCCGTTTGTGAAGGTAAGAACCTCCTGAGAGGGCTTTGCTACACTTGCAATAATTCTGTCAGCAGTGCTCATAACCAATGATCCGCCGGGAGCCTTTGTAACACGGACATCAAATGCTTCCTCATGGTCAACTGTAATCTGATTGTTATATGCCTTTGTTTTTGTTACTGCATCTGTTGTAAACTTAAGAATTTCTGCAGTTGTCCATGAAGCAGGATCACTTCCTGAAGGCTGTGTTGTTGCTTCAGGCTGCTGAACGGGAGCAGTTGTTGTTTCAGTCTGCTGAGGAGCAGTTGTAATTTCACTTATTCCGGGAAGCGTTGTCTGCACCTCCTGAGGACGTGTTGTCTCTGCAGCAGGGGGATTGTTTGTGATATAGATAGTTGTTGTCTGAGCCTCCGTGCCCTGATTGGGACGGGTTGTAACCTCAAGAAGATTGCTTGTATATTTTAAGCATCCGCTGAATGAGAACACCGAAATTATCACAAGAAGAAGGGCTAACGCTTGCTTTGCTTTAGTCATATAAATATTCCTCCAAAAAAATATACCGATGTATATAATAACCTACAAAGGCTTATTAATCAATAGCATTCTGTAAAATTTTATTCATTTTTTCGTTTATTTGACAAAAAATCAATTATTCCTACCGAAAACATCTTTTTTTTACAGATAAAATGCCTTATTTAGCCATGCTCTTACATGCTTGCTCTTATTGCAATATACAAAGAAAAGCATCATAACAAAAGTACAAACGGCAATTACAATGCCGACAACAAAAAAGCTGTAAATTCCGGAGAAATAAGCGGTCAGCATTCCGGACAGAACAGAAAGAAGCGTTGCTTCAAGAAGAAGAATAACAACAATACTTGTCCAATGGCGCTTTCTGCGGTTAAGCCACAGCAGAAGAATAAGCACCGACACTGATACCAATGCCGCTATGCAGAGAATGTTATAAATGAGCCTGTCATTCTCACCGTGAAGCTTGAATACAACATAAACGAAGCCCGTAACCGCAAGAGTATCAAACGCCCACAGCAAGAATGGACGAAGCTTTCTGGATGTAAAAAGAGGAAAAACAAACAGAACCCACAGAAGAATTCCCACACTCAGTACATACAGTGACCAGAAGCCCTGACGGAAAAAGAATACATTCAAGAAAAACATCACTATATTTGGAATAAGCATTATCACGGTTATTATAAAAGCAATAAATCTCTTTTTTATGCCTTTCGGAATCTGGAGATTTTCAGAAAAAGGCTTCTCTGCTTCTCCACTCTTTATTAAATTCGGATTTATAACCGGTGTGGCACACAAAGCACATTTCTTTGCACTGTCATCAAGCTCAACACCGCAGTTTACACAGTAAGACAAATCATCATCTCCTTATTCTCTGTTGCTCTCAATTTTGACGTGAATGCCCATTTTTACAAATGCCGTAAAAAATTCTCTCTCCACATCACTTTCAATATATGAGTTTGAGAATGTAATACAAAGCTTATTATTTACGGTTACAACACCTATTCTTGCGGCATTGACCTTGCCGGGAGGCGGTATAAAAATGCATTTATCTATATATTGCAGCATTTCTTCAGGAACTGTTACAGCACCGAGATTTGTTATAAGGGAGGAATTGGTCTGCTCTGCGGTTATGGCAAAGGATATTCCCACACCCAAATTTTTCACAAACAGCGGTAATGCACGAACAAAAATGTTCCGTTCAATTCCCATATTTGCTGTAATCATCATATTCAAATCTTTTTCATTTCTTTGAAGCCTGAGTTGATATTTAACCTGTTCGAGAAGCTCATCAAAGGTATATTCACCCTTATTGGGATCCACCTTTGCTCTGAGACATATCGTAAAATTTCTCAGGGTTTCGGAGTTATAGGTTCTTCTGAGATCAATCGGAATCTGTATACAAACCTCTTTTTGCCGTCTTTCCTCTTTTGCCTGCTTTTTACACAGAACATCAAGCATAATTGCGGCAATAAATTCTGTCACTGTAACACCCTTTGACTTTGAAAGAGCATGCAGTTCATCAAAAGGCATGATACCGGAGGTTATGTTTACCGTATGCACGGGCATTCTTGTTCCCTTGGCGTGATAACAGAACTTGTCCGCTCTTTTGTACTTTGCCTTCGAGGTAGCGTTTTTTACAAATGAATCCTCAAGCTCTGCTTCGGAGGCCTCTTCGTTTATATCAAGAACAAAACCTCCTGTTCCTATAGGATACCCCTTAAGAGTGAGATATCTTGCAACGAGTGTCGATAAGAAAACAGCACAGCCGTGACCGTCAGAAAGAACATGGTACATATCAACGGATATTCTCTTTCCGTGATACATCACCTTAAAAAGAAATTTACCGTTTTCATTGAATTTTACCCTGTAAAGCGGATTTTTTATATCTGACTGAACAACGGGAGTATTTTTATTTTTTTCAAGATAAAACCACAAAAAGCCATGACGGATACATACATCATAGCAGGAAAAACGAGGCATAACATCCTCAAGTGCCTGTTGAAGCACCTGAGCATCAACCTTTTCCTTTAGCTCATAGCAAACTCTGAATGAGCTGGACCAGGTATTTGAATTTTGTCCGGGAAATATTTTGGCTGCATTATCAAGCTTCAGCCAGAAACCCTTTTTACTGTTTTTTTTCTCATCCATAAAATCAAAAAAAACCGCCGACCGCATTGGGCTATCGGCGGTTGTGTAAATTATTTATTTAGCGAGAGCACCGACAAGTAACATATATTCACCTATCTGTGCACCGAATTCGGGAGCACCGTCCATAATGAGCTTGCCTTCTCTTACGGAAGCGAGCATATCATCAATGGACATAAGAATACCCAGTGCGGAATCAAGAGAGTCAAAACGCATTGTGAAGAAAGGCATTGCTCTCTTATATTCGCCCTTACCTGCCTTTGATTTACCTGCTTTGATACGGATATAAGCAGATACACTGTCTTCTCCGTTGACCTTCCATGCATAAACACGGTCGGGGCTCTTGAGAGTCCATTCATGGATTTTTTCGTGACCGAGCTTATTGAGAGTTGAAATACCTACGGAAAGAAGGTAAAAATAACACTTAACAAGAAGTCTCTTTGTCTCTTCATCCTCGGGAGGTGTTTCAAGACCTAAAAGATCAGCCATTTTAAGAAGAGCCATCATAAACACACCGAATTCGTATATAAAGTTTACGCCCTTCATTTTAGGAAGCGTTGCAGGACCGATTTTTCCCTTGAAAAATGCATTCATAGCCTCAACACTCTTGAATTCAAGCTCAACATACTTCTGTTTTCCGACTCTGTGTGCAACCTTATCGGCATGAACAAGCCATTCGTCGCCGTTTACAACGAAATGAGTTGCCCATTTTCCGTCGGGAGCATCAGCATCAAGACAGCTCACCTGATATACGCAGTGAACCTTCTTGAACTTTGATTTGAGAGAGGGAACATCATTAACGATGGTTTTAAGAAGAGGAAGAGCACCGCAAAGGAATATTTTATTGGTATAAATTGCTTCAGATGCCATATTTTCAACCCTTTCTTAAATTAAACCTCGTCATCCCAGTCATCGTCAAGCTCGAAATCAGCCTTCATTACTTCACGGACAGCGGCAATAATACCGTTGGCATCAATACCGATTTCAGCCATAATGTCTTCGTGAAGACCGATGGGAGCAAACTTATCCTGAATACCGAGCTTCTTGAAAGCACAGCCCTTACCGGATTCAACAACAACCTCTGCAACAGCTGAGCCGAGGCCGCCGAGAACAGTGTGGTCTTCAACTGTTATAATTCTTCTTGTATCCATAACAGCCTTGACAATAGCTTCCTTATCAATAGGCTTGATTGTGTGCATATCGAGAACTCTAACCTTGAGTCCGTCTGCTTTTTCAAGGAAGTCGGCAGCCTGAACAGCCTGGAATACACATGAGCCGCAAGCGATAATTGTAAGGTCAGTGCCTTCGTTTACTGTTACAGCCTTACCGATCTGGAAGCCGTAATCGCTGTCCTTGTAAAGAACACGGTCAAATCCGCGGTTAATTCTGATGTAGAAGGGGCCGGGAGTCTCATATGCAGCCATAACTGCATTATATGTCTCAACGCCGTCTGCGGGACAGATAACGGTGAGATTGGGCATTGCACGGGTAACAGCAAGGTCAGTGATAGCGTGGTGAGTTGAGCCTGCCTGACCGAAGGAGGTACCTGAATGAGTAGCGATAACCTTAGCATTGATATTCTGATAGCAAAGGTCTGTTGAAAGCTGATCGGCAGCACGAAGGGATGCGAACTGTGAGAATGTGGAAAGGAAGGGCACAAGACCTGCCTTAGCCATACCTGCAGCAACACCGAAAAGGTTCTGCTCGGCAATACCTACATTAAAGAATCTGTCAGGAAATTCTTTCTGGAAATCACCGATCTTTGTTGATTTTGCAAGGTCTGCAGTAAGTGCTACAACCTCAGGATGTGCTCTGCCGAGTTCAACGAGAGCCTTACCGTAAATTTCAGCAGTTGAAAGTGATGTTGAGTCAACAGCTGTATAAGTCATTCCGCCTGCCATACTTATTTACCCTCCTTTTCTGCTCTTGCAATTCTCTTCTTATAAGATTCTTCAAGAGCCTTCTTGCCTCTTTCGTACTTTTCATCATCAAATGCACCGTAGTGCCAGAGATAATCATCTTCAATAAAGTCAATACCGCAGCCCTTAAGGGTATTTGCAACGATCATAACGGGCTTATCAGTCTTGTTTTCATAAGCAAAGTCTATTGCTTCACAAAGCTCACTGATGTTATTACCGTCAATCTCTTTAACTATGAATCCGAATGCTTCCCACTTTGCACAGAAGGGTTCAAGATTCATAACGTCTTCGGTTCTACCGTCGATCATGCACTTATTACGGTCAACGAAGCTTATCATATTAGTTGTTTTATAGTGAACTGCACTCATTGCAGCTTCCCAGTTTGAGCCTTCATCACATTCACCGTCACCGAGAAC
>JAZNRX010000215.1:0-4179 GCA_045590915.1 Acutalibacteraceae bacterium
GTTCACTGCTGATTCCTCGGGTAATACCGAAATCAGCGGAAAGGGCAGAGAAAATGTTCTTTCGCTTTTATGGTATGACAGAAGCTATACTGCCGAAACCGCCGATTTCTCCGATGAAGGTCTTTTTCTTAATCTCACCTCCGATGTCGGTCAGGATTTGGTGCTTATGAGAAGTGCTTATCTTGATGAAAATGCGACCTTTGCAGGTATCAAAAGCGGTTATAATTTTATTAATCACGGCGATCTTGATATAGGTACCTTTGTTTTTGATTCAATGGGAGAACGCTGGGCAGAGGAATTAGGACCGGGGCCATATGATGCACCGAATTATTTCCTTAACACTCCCGCAGGCGGAAGATGGAGGAACTATTCAAAGCGTGCTGAGGGACAAAATACTCTTGTTATAAATCCCCACATGACACTTGACGATCAATATGTTCTTGCCCGCGGTAAATTTGTTTCGACAGAGGAAACAGATGATGGTGGAAAAGCCACCCTTGACATGACCGATGCTTACCGAATGAACGGTGCACTAAGTGTGGAGAGAAGCTTTGAGCTTTATAATAATTACTCATCACTTAAGATAACAGACAATGTGAACTGTCTTATCGGTAGTGATATTTATTGGTTTATGCACACAAAGGCTCAGATTGAAATTTCAGAGGACGGAAAAACTGCAATTCTCACATTAGGCGATAAAACACTCAAGGCAAGCTCCCTTGCCGACGGCATATTCTCCGTTATGGATGCCGAAAGACTTTCAGGCGAATGGGAATGGGATGAGGAATACCCCGATGTCAAGAAGCTTACTGTTAAGCTCGAAAATGCAAAAAAGGCTGAAATAATAATAACTCTTGAGCCTGTAACTCAATAAATAATATCACGGTGAAACCAATAGGAATCACCGTGATATTATTTTGTTATTCTGCTAACCAATCAAATGATTTTCTGCCGCAAACCTTGTGCTTCCCGGGGAAAACGTCAATGTGAAGTTTTTCCTCTGCATCCATAAGAGAATACACCTTTTTTATCTTTTGGTGTGCTTCAACGGCAGCATTTATGGGGAAAAGCTTATCCTTTTCACCTGATTCAATGAAAAGCTCCTTTGGGGCAAGAGCAGAGGCAAAATCGTAAATCTCACCCACCTTAAGAATGTGAGGAATGTAATTGTCGGGGCAATGCCACCTTGCAAAAATACTGTCCCTAAAGGTATTTATATATCCGCAGATTACTGTTTTGTAAATACTGTCATCAAGTACCGAAGAATAAAGTGCCGTAAGACCGCCGCCTGAAATTCCCATTAGAGAAACCTTGTTTTCGTCCACCGTTTCCATGTTTCTTAAAATTTTCGCACAGATAAGTGCCTGATAAACTCTGATTGATGCGGTTGTAAGTCCGTATGGGAGGAGATGGTGGGAAAGCTCGTTGCAGGAGCTTATGTAAAACGGTTTCCGTAAATCGTGTGAAAGTCTTGCCTCGCCGAAGCCGAAAAGTTCGGGGGCAATAACCGTACATCCTCTTTTTACCATCTCTACGGCAAAGTTATTCTGATAGTTATCAAAATAATTTAAGTGTTTTTTATTACCTTTTTTTGAAATATTGAGAATTTGTCTTACTCCGTATCCGTGACCGCTAAGAGCCACAACGCCGTTGGTTTTAAGCTTTGCGTTTTTCGGTTCAAGAATATATATGAGGCAATGAAGTCCCTGAAGAATCTCCACCGAATACTTTTTAAGGGTATATTCGGGATAATCAAGAGCAATTCCAACGGTGATAAGCTTCAGGTCGGTTGCCATCTCGCTTAATCTTTCTACAGAAAAAAGCTCTTTTGTCTGCTCCTTTATTCTTTTTCCGATGATAAGTACATCCTCGAAGGAATTCGCATTTTTATATGGCTCTGCCGTTATTTTGCCGTAAAGACCTGACATAAATTCGTCGGGTGAATATGGACTTTTTTTCATTTTCTTCTCCTTTTAATCAGAAGGTAATTTTTCCGGCCTCAGTTACATTTTTACTGTCTGTACCGACATAAACTGTATAGCTTTCATCAAGCTCGAAAATGTCCTTTTCTGGATTGAAGAATTTAATATCGTCAATCAGAACCTCTGCTTCTGCCGTAATATTTTCACCTGCTTTAATGCTTACTCGTCTGAATCCTTTGAGCACCTTAACAGGTCTGTCAATATCTGTGTTGTTGCTGCCCACGTAAACCTGAATAACCTCATCACCGTCAAATGTGCCTGTATTTGCTACATTCACAGTAACCTTGATTTTCTCTTCATTTTTTTCACAGGAAATACAGTTGACTGTAAAATCGGTATATGAAAGTCCGAATCCGAAGGGGAAGTGAGCTTCAATGCCCTTTTTGTCAAAAAGTGTATAGCCGTGATAGTAGCCGTATTCAATGTTTTTGTCTTTTGCCCCGATGTGCAGGAATGATGGGTAATCCTTTGCTTTTTTTGCTATTGTAAAGGGAAGCTTGCCGGAAGGTGTCAAATCACCGCTTATGATGTCAGCCAGTGCATTACCGCCTTCAATGCCGCTGTAGAAAGACATAACAACCGCATCTGCAAGGTCGATCCAATCCTTTATAACATATGCGCTGCCGCCCAGAATGTTCACTATAAGCTTCTTGCCGAGCTTTGAAAGAGCCTTTATAAGTGTTACGTCTTCCTCGGGTATTCTTAAATCCGTTCTGTCACCGCCCGAGCCCTTGGGCTTTTTCTTTACACTGCCGAGATTTACGAGGAATTCACCCTCCTGAAGCCAGTCACTGCCCACACAACAGACTATATAATCACAGTCTGCTGAGACCTCTGCAGCCTTCTTGCAGTCAGCACCGTTATAAACCGAAACGTTATTTTCACCGAAGCGGTTTTTCATGCCCTCATAGGGAGTTACGGCATAGGGGCTGAAAACGTTACTGCTTCCGTGGTCACCGGTGTTTCGTTTATTTGCATATCTTCCTACAACAGCAATCTTTTTGCCTTCTGTAAGAGGAAGAGTTTTATTTTCATTCTTCAGAAGCACAATTCCTTTTGTTGCAGTTTCTCTTGCGAGAGCAATATGTTCAGGAGACAAAATTACGGACGTGTTCTGCTTTTTGTATTTAGGTAACGTGGAAATCAGTGCTCTTAGAATTCTGACAGCCGATTTATCAATATCCGCCTCGGTAATCTCACCTTTTTTAAGAAGGCGGGGGAGAGTAATATAGCGGAAAAGGTAGGGCATTTCCATATCCATACCTGCTTTAATGCTTCTTTTTGCATCATAAATGCCGTAGAAGAAGTCGGAAAGGGAGAAGCCGTCAAAGTCCCATTTGTCGTGAAGAATATCAGAAAGTAACTCCTTGTTTTCACAGGCATACGTGCCGTTTACTTTGTTATAGGCTCCCATTATGGACATTGCGCCTGCATCAATACACTTTTTGAAATGAGGCAGATATACCTCGTGAAGTGTTCTTTCATCTGCTATCGCATTTGCGGAGAAACGAAGGTCTTCAATGCTGTTGAGGGCATAGTGCTTGGGGCAGGCAATTATGCCGTTATCCTGCATAGCTCTTGTGAGTGCCGCACCCATTCTGCCGAGAAGATATGTATCCTCACCGTAGGTTTCCTGGGCTCTGCCCCACATAGGATTTCGAAGAAGATTAATACACACGCCTGCAAAAAGGTTGGCATCAAGTGCAGAGGCTTCCTTTGCAAAAACCTCACCGATGCGGTATTCAAGCTCATCGTCAAAGCTTGCGCCTCGAAGCATTGAAACGGGGAAGCATGTACACTTGCCCATGACGATACCCCTCGGACCGTCTGTGAACATTACGGGAGGAATGCCCAATCTTTTACAGCCGCCTGCGGGGTATGCTTCACCGTTATAAAACCTGCCCTTTGTGATGAAGTTTTTTATCGTGACACCCATGGCGTGTCCCTGAAGAAGACGGATTTTTTCCTTTACTGTCATTTCCTTTAATAATAAATCTGCCGCCTCATAAAGCTTTTCCTTTGAAGGCTCAGCAGTATAAAGTTCACAAGCTTTTCTGAAATCCATAACAATTCCTCCTTTTTGTATTCATTCAAAGAATAGCATTAATGACAGCAAAAAACAACATAATTCTTTGAATTTATATATATTCAAGACTGAAACTCCCTTCTTTCAGAGATTGATTGTATTTTTATATAA
>JAZNRX010000216.1:0-5565 GCA_045590915.1 Acutalibacteraceae bacterium
CATTGAAGAAAAAAGGAATATTCCTAACGGAATTGACAAAGAATCAAACGCTTATGTTGTTCCTTCTGCTTTCCGTACACTTAGAATGGCAACCGGTGCAAATATAACCGTTAAAGGTGATATATATGTTGCCGGCCAGCAGTATGCAGGCGGCACAGGTCAGACCATGGGTGGTGTATACGGACCTGTCGGATTTATCAGAATGTCCGAAGGTAGTAAAATTACCGTAAATAATGGTGCTTCTCTTTATGCATGGGGTTATGTAATCGGTTCAGGTGAGGTTGAAATTCTCAGCGGCGGTTATGTTTATGAATCCTTCCAGGCTACTGACTGGCGCGGCGGTTCTGCTACAAGTGCTCTTGCAACTGATGATAACAATTCCGTTTTCCCCATGACTCAGTATTATGTTCAGAATATTGAAGTTCCTATGAAGCTTAATGCCGGTGCTACTGAAAGAGGTTATTCCTGCACTACAGTAACTCCCGTAACTCTTCTCGGTGTTAAGGGTGCTGAAGTTCCCTTCATAGGAAGCGGAAATGATAATCTCTTCACAATAGAATCTGGTTATGTTATCAAAGACTATGATGAAGCTACTGACCGTCAAACATATAAGGTTTACGGTAATTTATCAATGAAAAAAATCAAAGTTTCTATGGCTGCCGGTATGTTAGGTGCGAATATTACACTTGACTCAAGTAAATATGTTCTGCCTCTCACGAACAACCTTACTATTGATGTATGCAGCGGTACTATTTATATCACTCAGGATCTTTGCTTCCTTCCCGGCTCTGAAATTATTATCCGTGAAGGTGCCACAGGTAATCTTGCTGACGGTAAGAGTGTATATGTATATGACCTTGATGAATGGGGCGGTTATGTAAGTTCTTACAACGCAACACATATTCCGTTAAGCTATGCACCCGGAAGACTTCCCGGTGTTAATCGTGTTCTTACTGATGCCAAGGTTCAGATTGACGGTACTATCAATGCTTCTGCCGGTTATCTCTATACCACAAAAGGCGGTGCTATTGTTACCAGCACAGGAACCGGCAAGGTATTTATGAAGAGCGGAACTGCAACAAAAACATATCAGATTTCGCAGAACAACACTGATACAAGTAATGTTGAAATTCCCGTAATTGTTGCAAAGCTTCAGAATGCTGATGGCACAACAACCAATCCCGCAAAAGAAATTAATCCTGCCGCAGGCACAGCATATATTTACACTGACGGCAAATGGGTTGCAAGATGCAGAAATAATACTTGTACCGCAAACGGTCAGCCTACTTGTTCAACAGGTCTTCCTTGTAAATTCTGCGGACAGATGATTAAACCCGGACATAAGTATACATCAACAGTAACAACACCTGCTACTTGTGTCACAGAAGGTGTTCGCACATATACCTGCTCCAGTTGTAACGATTCATACACAGAAGATATACCCGCTACAGGCGTACACACTTATACAGATTCAATAACAACACCTGCTACATGCACAACTGAAGGTGTTCGTACATTTGATTGTAATGACTGTGATGATACTTACACTGAAAAAATCCCTGTAGAAGAACATACATCTGTAAAGGATGATGCTGTTCCTGCAACATGCACTAAGGACGGCAAGACTGAGGGGGCACACTGCTCAGTATGTAATGAAGTATTGATTCCCCAGGAAACAGTTCCTGCTACAAGCCATAAGTATACTGATGCTGTTACAACTCCTGCGACATGCACAACTGAAGGTGTTCGTACATTTACATGTTCTCTTTGCAGTGATTCTTATACAGAAAAGATTGATTCACTCGGCGGTCACAAGCTTAATTGGACTGAAACCAAGCCCTCAACAGCTTTTGAAGAAGGCGAAAGCACAGGCAAGTGTCAGGTTTGTGATTATTCTGAGAAAAAAGCTATCGCAAAGCTTCTTGTTGTTGCAGTAAGAGACGAAGTTAAGAATAAAGTTATGATTGCTCAGAGCGGTAACGTAATTGCACTTGACCAGATTACTGTTAGCACTATGCTTGAAAACATCACAGATAAATCTGAAATTGTTACAGCTGACGGCAAAAAGGTAGCTGACAATGCAAAAATCGCAACCGGTATGAAAATAGTTCTTAAAGATGGAGCAGGTCAGCCTGTTGAGGAAAAGACCATTATTGTTCCCGGTGATGTGAACTGTGACGGTACTGTTTCTGCTGCTGATGCCCGTGCAGCACTTCGCCGCTCCGTAAATCTTGATGTAATTAAGGATTATCAGGAAAATGCTGCTGACACTGACCGTAACAACAAGATAACAGCATCCGATGCAAGAGAAATTCTTCGTGCTTCTGTTGGTCTTGTTGACAAAAATGTTTTATTTAATAAATACAAATAATTTTCAAGTTTGGCTTCGTACCTTTTGGTGCGGAGCCTTATTTTTTATAAAGATTGCACAATCACATTAAGTTTTGTGCAATACCGTCAAGTTGAGTTAAGGTATTTATAATCAGTAGTCTTAATTAAACCATATGCCATTGACATTGTTTTCGTTTTATAGTAATATATATAACAATATTATGTGAATTTTAACTTTGTAATCTGAATTGCAAAATTGACGGTCGATATTATTAATGCTCATTCGTCGTATAAAATTTACATAAAGTTTTATAGGAGGTAGAAAATAATGTTTTCAAATTATTTGAAAAAATCTCTTGCATTTTTGCTGACACTTATGATGGTTATTACTGTAATGCCCGTACAGGTGTTTGGTGTTGAAATCGGAGATTGTATAGGTTCTGTTCCTCATGATTGGGACGACGGTTATATATCATCATCCCCCGATTGTGTTAATGACGGAGAAAGAACCTTTACATGTACAGTTTGCGGTGACTTTAAGACAGAACCCGAACCCGCTCTCGGTCACGATAAAGTATATCATGACGCTAAAAAACCTACATATACAGCTATCGGATGGTATGCTTATGAAACCTGTAAGAGATGCGATGAATATAACACAATAGTAACAATTCCTGCTCTCGGTGAAGCCGAGATTACTACTTTTGATGAATTCATCGAAAATCTTGCAATTCTTGAGGGCATTGCCGATACATATGTTAAGAAGGTTGCTCCCGGAAAAGATCCTGCTATGCTTATTATTAAGTATATCCGTACCGGTGTTGACCGTTACAATTCCGGTTCATGGAATATTATGGCAGGATATGAAGACACTCAATTTGCTGAATATGTAACAAAACATGAAACAGAATACAATGAAAATCTTGAAGCCGATGAAGAAATGATGAAGGTCACCGGCCTTAAGAATCTTGCCGAATTTTTCCTTCCTAATGGTGATTTTGCTGATATCGGTCATGTATTCGGTTCAATGGATATTACTTATACTAATAAAACCAGCGAAAATCATGCCGACGTTTCAGGCTGGGCAGGTGATACTGTTGACCTTATGAGTCTGACGGATGTGTTCGGTTATGAATCTACAGATATCGAAGACATAATTGTTGAAATCAATGAAAAGTACTTCCTTAAGTACGAAGAAGAATTTGTAGACAATGAAAATTATGACGAGGAGACTTTTGAAGGAACATTCAGTCAGACTGATATTGAAGGTGACCTTGATGCATTCTATATCATGAAGACTCTTCTCAGCTCTGACTACGAAAACGGAACTCTTACCAAGATAATTTCCGAGTACATGACTCCCTCTCTCACTTGTGAGCAGAGAGCAAAGTTCTTCCTTGATAACCGTCTTGACGGTGTAAGCCTCAGAGCTGACGTCAGAGATGCCGTTTACAATGAGGTTATTGCAAACAGCGTTGTTATGACTCTTGAAGGTACACGTCCCTTCAAAACCGATAACATTACTCTTCTCAGAAAAGCCTGTTGCTATGTATTTGCGGATTATATCTGCAAGCTTGCCGGTGACTTTACTGAAATTAAGGAAAACACACAGTACAGTGTTTATCAGACTGAGACAACAACACTTGCCCCCGGAATTGTTCAGAAAATCAATTATGCTAATACTCCCGATGGCAAAACTATGGTTTTCTACACTGCAACAGGTGATATTACTAAAGATAATGTTCAGGTTTTTGCAAACTATAACAATAATAATCCTGCAGGCGGATGGGCAATGCAGAGAGTTATTGATCAGGCAAATGCCGCTCAGAAGAAGTATGGCGATCCTGAAAGCGATCTCTATATTGAAAACTATAATGTTATAGCAAGTATAAACGGTGCAGGTTATGATATGTTTACAGGTGAACCCAGCGGTATACTTGTAATGGATTCAAAAACATATCATCCCATTGACGGACACGGCTTCTTCGGTATTCTTGATGACGGAACTGCAATGATAGGTACAATGGAGCAGTTTAATGCTCTTGTTGCTGAGCGTCCCGGTCGTGTAACTGAAGCTATTGCTACCTTCGGTGATCTTATCCGTGACGGTGAAATCGTTGCATCTTCTGACGGTGACCGTGCAAGCCGTACAGCTGTCGGTATTACAGCAACCGGAAAGGTTGTATTTATGGTACTTGACGGACGTCAGGGTGATCTTTCCTGCGGCGGTAATATGAGAGAAATTGCACAGATTATGTATGAAGCCGGATGTGTTGTGGCTGTAAATCTTGACGGCGGCGGATCCAGCACCTATGTTGCAAAGCTTCCCGGTGAAGCTGAACTCAGTGTTGTCAGCAAACCCTCTGACGGTATTTCCCGATCTGTCTCAACTTCACTTTTCATGGTCTCTACTGCTCCTGACTCAAATACCTTTGACCGTGCAGTTATAGATAGTACTTACAGCTACTTTACAGTAGGCAGTTCTGACACCTTTTCTGCAACAGCAATCAGTGCAAGCGGTAATCAGGTTGATATGCCTGAAGGTGTTAAGTGGTCTGTATCAAACGATATAGGTACAATTACTGATGACGGTGTGTTCACTGCAATCAAAAAAGGCTCAGCTCAGATTCTTCTTAAGCTTGATGATGCTGTTGTCGGTTATAAGAACATTAATGTTGTTGATCCCGATAATGTTTATTTTGAAAAAGCCAAAATGAATGCGATATACGGAGAACCTGCAACATTACCCGTCAGATTAGCTTATGAAGGTAAAGCTGTTGCTTTCACTGTTAGTGATGTTTTCCTCAGCGTTGCCGATGCAAATCACGGTACAATAGATGGTTTTACTTTTACAGGTAATGAAGCTTCCGGCCTCAGATTAATCAAGGTTACCGCAACCCTTACAAACGACACTTCAATCAGCGGATTTATGAATCTTGCTATGTTTACAAAAGATGAAGCAAGCTTTGATTTTGATAATGCTGATGGCGGTGACCGTCAGTTTGCCTGGATTCGTGAGGTAACCAATTCAGATAAGGCCATCAACAACACATATTGGGCTATTGATAAAGAAAAGCCAATGGAAGCAACTTATACATTTGCAATGGATATGACCTATCTTGAGCTTCCTTCTCAGCTTTCCGATCTTACTTATATGCTCCCCGGTGCCGACGTTGAAGGAAATAATTCAGCATGGAGCTTCCTTTTACAGCTGGCTGAACGTGTCAGTGTTTT
>JAZNRX010000217.1:0-20349 GCA_045590915.1 Acutalibacteraceae bacterium
TTGTGCTTTGCCATTTCAACGCGGAAATTCTGTGCTTCACCCAAGTCCTCCATTCTTTCAAGCTGGAACACTGCACAGGCATAGGGATCAGCAAATGAAAGCCTTTTTGCCACAGAAAGAGGCAATTTCTTAAGTCCGTCATATTTCTCGGGAAGTCTTAAAAGCATATGGGGATTGAAATAGTTTTTATCACAGAAAAGTCCGTCTGCCTTGTCACAGCCGTACTCGAAATATGTTTCATCCTCGGTATATCTTGTGGGATCAAAACTGTCGCCTCCGCGAATAAGCACTATGGCAAAGCGGTTTTCCGAGGGCACCCACACAACACCCTCATGGCCGTTTATAAGCCTTTTCTCACCCTCGGGAAATTTTGCCTGAAGCTCATTTCGTCTTCCCATTTTCATAAGCTCATTGTCAGTTCCGCAAAAGCCCTGAAAAACAGGAAGAGCCTCTATTCCCTCAATACATGGCTCATTTCTCAGCCTCTGCCTTTTGGGATTTATAAGATTTATCTCGCCGTACACGATGGGTTTTTCACTGTCATTCTGAAAATAAGTTCCGTATGCTTTCATAAAAAAACTCCCTTAATTTGTTTCCTCCGAAATTGTATCACAAAAGCATATAAAATAAAAGTATTTGTTTTCTTGTCACGGGAAAAAGTTTATGATATATTTGTGTTAAAGAATATAAACGGAGGGATTTCTATGAACAACTACGATATTGCCGCTTTCATTTGGCCGTCATACACGGGAGATGAACCGAGAACAAGAATTTTCTGGCCCGAGGGATATGGAGAATGGCAGACGGTGAAGGCTATGACCGACAGAGGTTATAAGGGCTGCAGATGGCCGAGAATTCCCACCTGGGGATATGTAAATGAAGCGGACAGTCGTGTTATGGAAATGCAGATAGACTGTGCCGTGTCCTACGGTGTCAATGTATTTATATACGACTGGTATTGGTATGATAACCGTCCCTTCCTTGAAAACTGTCTTAACGACGGCTTTCTTAAGGCAAAGAACAACAGGGATATGAAATTCTATCTCATGTGGGCAAACCACGATGCCACACATTTATGGGATAAAAGAAACTCCGACAACGACCTTTCAACAGTTATATGGAGCGGTGTGGTGAACGAAGAAATTTTCTCGCACATATGCGACAGAACCATAGAAAAATATTTCAGAAAGGAAAATTACTATCAGATAGACGGCTGTCCCGTTTATATGATTTTCGATCCCGATAATTTCATCCGCTCCTTCGGCACCACCGAAAAATGCAAAAAAGCAATAGAGCTTTTCAGAAAAAAGACCGTTGAAGCAGGCTTTAAGGGACTTCATATGCAGTTTGTCCATTGGAACGGAAGAGTTTATAACTGGCTTCCCGATGAGGATATAAACAAGGGCATTGATGTGTGCGGACTCTATAAATATCTGGGCATTGACTCCGTTACAAACTATAATTGGGGCGGCTGTGTGCATTTTGACGGCGATTACACCGACCTCACAAAAGACTACTGCGAAAAAATCACACGTTTCCGGAATGAAAACGAAACACCCTTCTATCCCAACATAACAGTAGGCTGGGATAACAATGTGAGATTTAATAAATTTATCCCCGGCGTTGTGGAAAACAACACACCCGAAAGCTTTACCGCCGCTTGTGAAAAAATAAAGGAATTTGCAGATGCTTCACTGAAAAAGGGCGTTATGAAGGCTCCTCTTATTACCGTAAACAGCTGGAACGAATGGACGGAAACCAGCTATCTCCAGCCCGATGACCTTTACGGCTACGGCTATCTTGAGGGCATAAAAAAGACCTTCACCGAATAAAAAAGAAATACCGTTTATGTTTTCATTAAGAATTCATAAACGGTATTGTTTTGTCAACAGAATTATTGTATTATCTACTCGGTGATAAAGATGAAAATTTTAAGGATATTAAAAATTACAGTGGGAGCGGCAGGCTATATATGGTGCCTCATTCCCATCGTTTTCAGCGGTATAATAAACGCAGGAAACTGTGCGGGACTCCTCTTTTTCGGAGTTCTTTTCCTGTGGGGAGCTTTTGAAAACAGGCTTAACCGTGCCGCCTCGGGTAAAAAATGGGCAAAAATATTAAAGGGCGTTCTTATAACAGGCTATTGTGCCTTTACCCTTCTTTTTGCGGTTGAATCAGCTCTGATAATAAATGCCTGCAGCACCGAGCCCGAAAAGGATGCAACTCTTATTGTTCTCGGCTGCCGTGTAAACGGCACAACTCCCAGTCAGATGTTACGGCTTCGTATTGATGCGGCAGAAAAATACCTTAAAGAAAACCCCGATGCAAAAGCAGTGCTTTCGGGCGGACAAGGTCCCGACGAGGATATTCCCGAAGGACTTTGTATGTATAATGAGCTCATTGCAAGAGGCATTGAAAAGGAAAGGCTTTTCGTGGAGGACAAATCCACAAGCACACAGGAGAATATCGCATTTTCACTTGAAATTATAGAAGAAAATTCTCTCAGTAAAAATCTCGGGATAGTCTCCAATAATTTCCATCTTTACAGAGCCTCACTTGTGGTAAAGGAGCACGGACTTACCTTCGGCGGCGTTCCCGCCTTTACACCGTATCCCCTGTTGCTCACATATTTTATGAGAGAATATTTAGGTATTTTCGCACAATGGGTAACTGCATAAGCCCATTGCAGATAAATCTTATTTCAAAGCAAACCTGCAATTTTAGGTTTGCTTTTTTTTATTTATATGGTATAATTTTATATTGGTGATATGTGTGAAAAATATTGTTCTCATCGGAATGCCCGGCGCAGGAAAAAGCACCGTAGGAGTGCTTCTTGCAAAAAATCTTCTTATGGATTTCACGGACACCGACCTTATAATACAGAAAAAAACAAAAAAAGCCCTGTGCGACATTATAAACGAAAAGGGCACAGAGTATTTCATACACCTTGAAGAAAAGATAATTCTCGGTGAGGATTTCACCAATTCGGTTGTTGCCACAGGCGGCAGTGCGGTTTACGGTGAAGAAGCTATGAAAAAGCTGAAAGAAAACTCCACCGTAATTTACCTTGAGGTTGCACTGATGGAGCTTATAAAAAGGCTGGGAGACATCACCACAAGAGGAATTGCAATGGATAAAAACAAGGGAATACCCGAGCTTTTCAGTGAACGCACACCCCTTTATGAAAAATATGCCGATATTACGCTTGACTGCACGGGGCTTTCTCCCGAGGAATGTGTGAGAAAAATTTATAATCTCATAAATGTAAAATAAGGACAGGAAATTATGACAAGAATTTTATTCGTCTGCCACGGCAACATCTGCCGCAGTCCCATGGCAGAATTTATTTTTAAGGATATGGTAAAAAAAGCGGGAAAGGAAAAGGAATTCTATATTGAATCCGCCGCCACAAGCACGGATGAAATATATAAGGGCAAGGGAAACCCCGTCTATCCTCCCGCCCGTGAACAGCTTCTCTTACACGGAATTAACCCCGTCGGGAAAACAGCAAGACAGCTGACAAAGGATGACTATGACCGCTTTGACCTTCTCATAGGTATGGACTTTATGAACATAGTCAATATGAAGGTAATGCTGGGAGAGGACAAGGAAAATAAAATAAAAATGCTCCTTGACTACTGCGGCGGCGGAGAGGTTGACGATCCGTGGTACACAGGAAAATTCAAGGAAGCATATGAATGCATATATAGGGGATGCCGTGAATTGTTCAATAATTTGAACAATTCATAATTCGGATTTCGGAGGAAACAGTGCGTCGCAAATTCGGAATTCGGATCTCGGAATTCGGAGAAAGCCCTACACAAATAAATTCAAACCTCAGCAATGTGCCGAAGGCACGAGCGTTTTAGAGCGAAGCAGAAACATCACTTAATTTAACGGTTTTTGCCGTTAAATTTCATCATTAAGGAATGCTGTTCGGAACCATACTTCGTCTACCTCAAAGCTTTTGTCCTTGAGATAGTTGAGAATTCCGGCATCTGTCCTGAATGAGAATGTGGTTTTATACGAGCAAAGACACTGCTTTTTATAGCCGCCGTATTTTTTGTTAAGGGCATTGGTGCCGTATTTTCCGTCACCCAGAAGCGGACAGCCCATTGACGCCATATGTGCTCTTATCTGGTGTGTTCTGCCTGTAAAAAGCTCCACCTCAACCAAGGACAGCTCACCCTTTGACTGAATAACGGTATAGCCTGTTTTTATGCTTTTACCGCCGGGAACGGCACGGTCAAGGACGGTTACGGTGTTTTTCTTTTCATCCTTTAATAAAAAACCTTCGGCAACACCCTTCTTTTTCGGAGGATGCCCTATGGTGATACAAAGATAGCGTTTGTCAATTTCGCGGAGCTTTATTTTTTCATTGAGAATACGAAGAGCCTCTGCATTCTTTGCCGCCATCACAATTCCCGATGTATTGCGGTCAATACGGTTTGCAAGAGCAGGAACAAATGATGCCTCATTTTTAGGGGTATACTCACCCTTTTCATAGAGATACCTCTGGACTCTTGTTATGAGAGTGTCGGTATATTCTCCCTGCTCGGGATGGGAAAGAAGCCCCACCTTTTTGTTGAGAAGCAGGATATTTTCATCCTCATAAACAATATGAAGCTCTTTTCCTGCAGAAAGAAAGGCATATTTCTCCTCTTTTTCTTCAAAGAACTCATCGTTTATATACATCTCTACCTTGTCGCCCTCTTTGAGCCTTGTTGAGATTTCCGCTTTTTTTCCGTTGAGCTTAATTCTTTTCAGACGGAGATACTTATACAAAAGGGATTGCGGCAGCAAGGGCACGGTCTTGGTGATAAATTTGTCAAAACGCTGATTTGCGTCGTTTTTGGTTATAATAAATTCCTTCATAGTCTGTAGTTTACAATATTAAATAAATTTTTTCAAGGGGTACCCTTTATGAAAATTATGACCTTCAACATTCTTCACTGTATGAATTATCTCACCAAAAAAATTGATTTCGAAAAATTTGCAGAGGAAATAAAATACTGCGATGCCGACATTATAGGACTCAATGAAGTGAGAGGCAGAGGCTTCATCAAGGACTATTCCGACCAGCTGAAAAAACTATCTGCCCTTACGGGACTTAATTTTTATTTCGGGAAAGCCATTTCCGTTATGGGACTTGCCCCCTACGGAAACGGACTTATGGCAAAAAGTGAAATTATTTCTCCCAAAACCGTTAAAATCCCCGATCCGGAAAAGAAAAACGGCAGTGAAATGTACGAAACAAGGTGCATAATAAAGGCACAGATAAAGGATTTTACGGTTATCGTCACACATATGGGACTCAATACCGACGAAAGAGAAAGTGCGGTAAAAACAATTCTCGGTATCGCACCCGATGAAAAGTGTATAATTATGGGAGACTTCAACTGCACACCCGATGCGGAAGAATTAAAGCCCTTATTCAATAAGTTTATCTGCTCCGACACCGAGACACTCACCTTCCCCTCAGATAAGCCGAGAATTAAAATCGACTACATATTTGTTTCAAAGGATATAAAAATAAAGAGTGTAAAAACCTCCGAAACCGTTGTTTCCGACCACCTTTACCACGTAGTAGAAATTGAGGACTGATTATGACAAAAGAGAATGCAAAAAAAAGAATGGACGAGCTTTGCGACACCTTAAATCTCTATTCATATAAATATTATGTTGAAAACGAAAGTCCCGTCAGTGACTTCGAATATGATATGCTCCAGAGAGAGCTTCTTTCTCTTGAGGAAAAATATCCCGAATTCACCCGTCCCGACTCCCCCACACTCAGAGTCGGCGGAGAAAGAGAAAACACCTTCAGCCCCGTCTCATTTGAGGTTCGTCTTGAAAGTCTGCAGGATGCCTTCGATTTTGATGAAATTGATGACTTTGACAGACGCGTAAAAGATGCGGTAACAGACTGTTCCTATGTGGTTGAACCGAAAATTGACGGTCTTTCCGTAAATCTTGAATATGAAAACGGCTTATTTGTCCGCGGTGCCACAAGAGGAGACGGTAATGTGGGAGAGGATATAACCGAAAACCTCAAAACCGTAAAAAGCATTCCCCTGAAGCTTCAGAAGGATGTGAATATCACGGTAAGAGGCGAGGTCTATATGTCAAAGGCAGTTTTCCTTGACATTGTGACAAAACAGGAGGAAAACGGTGAAGCTCCCTTCAAAAATCCGAGAAATGCGGCAGCAGGCTCATTGAGACAGAAAAATCCGAAAATAACCGCTGAAAGAAAGCTTGATATATTCGTTTTCAATGTTCAGAAATATGAGGGCAGTGAATTTTCCGACCACAAGAATTCCCTTGATTTCCTTAAAAGTCTGGGGTTCGTGACTGTGCCCTTTTATACTCCCTGTAAAAACATCGAGGAAGCAAAAAAAGAGCTTACCGCCATCGGAGAAAAGAGGTTTTCTCTTCCCTTTGACATTGACGGTGCGGTTATAAAGGTAAACGATTTCAAACAGAGAAAAACTCTGGGAAGTACTGCAAAATTTCCCCGCTGGGCAGTAGCCTTCAAATATCCCCCCGAGGAAAAGGATACTGTGCTTCGCGACATTGAGATAAGTGTGGGCAGAACAGGTGTTCTCACCCCCACCGCAATTTTTGACAGTGTGCTTCTTGCAGGCTCCACCGTATCCCGTGCAACGCTTCACAATGAGGACAGAATAAACGAATTTTCTCTTGCCCTCGGTGACACGGTAACCGTCAGGAAAGCGGGAGACATCATTCCCGAAATTGTGAGCGTGAAGCACCGCTCGGGCAATGAAAAATTCAGTTTTCCGAAGTTCTGCCCCTCCTGTAACGCTCCCGTTTCTCGTGATGAGGGTACAGCGGCACACCGATGCCGTAATCCCCTGTGTCCCGCACAGGCATTAAGGCTTCTCATACATTACTGTTCAAGAGATGCCATGGATATTGAAGGTCTCGGAGAAGCACTTCTTGAGGTTTTTTATAACAAGGGACTTATAAAGAATATTGCCGACATATACTGTCTTAAGACAGAGGATATTTCCTCTCTTGAGGGACTTGGAGAAAAATCCGCAAATAACATTATTTCAGCCATCAGCAAATCCAAAGAAAACGACCTTTCGAAGCTTATTTTTGCTTTGGGAATAAGCCACATCGGAGAAAAAGCCGCAAAGCTTCTGTCCGTTCATTTCGGAGATATTGAGGCTATAGAAAATGCCGCAGTTGAAAATATACTTGAGATTGAAGGCTTCGGAAGAATTATGGCAGAGGCCGTTTGTGATTATTTTGCACTTGAAACCACAAAGGCCCTCATTGAAAGGCTTAAATCCTTCGGAGTGAACACAAAAAATCTTGCCGAAATCAAGGATGAGAGATTTAAGGGAATGACCTTTGTTCTCACAGGAGCACTCTCACGGTTCACAAGAGATGAGGCATCGGCAATCATAGAGCAGTTCGGAGGAAAAACCTCCTCCTCGGTTTCAAAGAAAACAAGCGTAGTTCTTGCAGGTGAGGATGCAGGCAGTAAGCTGAGAAAAGCAAATGAGCTTGGAATTCGGGTTATAAACGAAGAAGAATTCGCACAAATGATTTCATAAAGGGTGATTGAAATGAAAGACAGAATTTCACAATATATTGACTCACAAAGGGATTTGTTTCTTAAAGACCTTAAAAGTCTTGTTGATATAAAAAGCGTGAGAGAGGAAGCCAAAGACGGTATGCCCTTCGGAGAAGGCCCTGCAAAAGCACTTGAGGAAGCAATCAGAATTTGTGCTTCTCACGGCTTTGACACCGTAAACTTCCAAAACTTTGCAGGTGAAATTACCTACGGCGAAAATCCCGTCCTTATGCTTCTGGCACATCTTGATGTTGTGGACGAAGGCGATTTCTGGACATATGAGCCTTATAATATGAAAATTGCAGACGGCAGAGCATACGGCAGAGGAACCACCGACGACAAGGGTGCGGCACTTTGCTGTCTTTATGCCATGAAAGCCGCAAGGGAGCTTTTCGGAGAAGCAAAAAGAGGTGTCCGTCTTGTTATGGGCTGCGGAGAGGAAACAGGCAGTGAGGATATGGAATATTATTTCAGCAAGCGTGAATTTCTCCCCTATACCCTCTCTCCCGATGCGGATTACCCTCTCATAAATCTTGAAAAGGGCAGATTTGCCCCCGATTTCACAAAAAAATGCGACAATTCAGGAGAAAAAATCCTTGTTTCCTTTACCGGAGGCAATACGAAAAACATTGTTCCCTGTAAGGCGTCGGCAGTATTTTCAGGACTTTCCTCCGATGAAATTCGTGATATAATTAAAAAATGCGAGGAAGAAACGGGAGTGTCCTTCAGCACAGATGAAAAGGACGGAAGGCTCACAGTTTCCGCTCTCGGTGTTTCCTCCCACGCCGCACATCCCGAAAACGGCAACAATGCGGGAACTGCCCTCGTTTATCTTATAAACAGACTTCCTTTAACAGAAAATGAAACAACACTGTCCTTCAGGACACTTGAAAGGCTCTTTCCCCACAAGGAGACCGACGGCAAATCTGTCGGTGTTAAAATGAGTGAAGAAAAGTCGGGAGCCTTAACCCTCAACTTCGGTGTTCTTCATTTCTCCGAGGGTGTTTTCACGGGTGCACTGGACCTGCGCTGTCCTTTAGGTGCAACCGAAGAAAATGTGAAATCGGTAATTGAAAAAAATCTCAACTGTGAGGGCTTTTCCTTCTCGGGTGAACAGGATATGATTCCCGTACACTTTGTTCCCGAGGATGCCCCTGTAATAAAAACCGCCCTTAAGGTATATGAGGAATATACAGGACTTAAGGGAGAGTGCCTTTCCATCGGCGGCGGCACCTATGTTCACGGTATCGAAGGCGGTGTGGCATTCGGAATTGAATTCTCGGGAACGGACTACAGAATTCACGGTGCTGACGAATTTGCGGTCATTGACGAGCTTCTTCTCTCTGCAAAAATGTATACCGCAATCATATATGAGCTTTGCTACAAGGATTAATCATTACTGAGGTAAAATAAAATGAATGTTGAACTTTTAGCTCCCGCAGGCTCCTTTGAAAGCCTGAAAACAGCCCTTTATTTCGGAGCGGATGCCGTTTATTGCGGCGGCCCCATGCTTCAGCTTCGTGCATCGGGTGCGGGCTTTTCCTTTGACGACCTTAAAAATGCGGTGGAATATACCCACGAAAGAGGCAAAAAGCTTTATGTTACGGTAAACTGCTTTGCCGAAAACGAGGAAATTGAGCAGTTGGGTGATTATGCAAGCACCCTTCACGGCATCGGTGTGGATGCGGTTATTGTGTCTGACCTGGGTGCAGTTGCCGAAATAAGAGAAAAATGCCCCGCACTTCCCGTACATATATCCACTCAGGCAAACACACAGAACTTCAAGACCATTGAAATCTATCATAAAATGGGCGTTGAAAGAGTGGTTCTCGGCAGAGAAATGACTATGGCACAAATCGAAGACCTGAAGGGAAGAATTCCCGAGGATATGGAAATTGAGGTTTTCGTTCACGGTGCTATGTGTATGGCATATTCGGGACGCTGTCTTTTAAGCTCCTTCCTTTCAAACCGCTCAGGCAACCGCGGTGAATGCTCACAGCCGTGCCGTTGGAATTACTATCTTATGGAAGAAAAAAGACAGAATATGTTTCTCCCCGTAATTGAGGAGGACGGTGCCACGGCAGTTCTCAGTTCCACCGACCTCAAAGCCATAGAATTCCTTGAACGCCTTGAAAAAGCGGGCGTAAAGTCCTTCAAAATTGAAGGAAGAATGAAATCCCCCTACTATGTTGCAACGGTTGTAAATGCCTACCGTCATTTTATGGACGGCAAAGCCACATTGGAGGAATGCGAAAAAGAGCTTGACTGTGCATCCCACCGTCCCTTTGCTTCGGGCTTTTATTTCGGTGAGGCAAAGGCTGATCCCAATAACGACGGTCTTTATCATCAGACCTGCTCCTTTATGGGAATTGTTCTTGAGGACAGGGGTGACGGAAGATATATTGTTGAACAGAGAAACCGCTTCAATGTGGGCGATACACTGGAAATTCTTTCTCCCTCAAAAATCGGAATGTCCTTTGAGGTCACTTCCATAAGGGACAGTGACGGCAAGGAAAGAGACAGCGCACATCTTGTTCAGGAAAAGGTTGACATATTCTGTCCCCAAAAGCTTCACGAGGGAGACATCCTCAGAAAACGCATTGTTTAATTCCTGTTATTATCCCTGTTTTATGTTGACAAATCTGTTTTTTCTATATATAATAACAATGATTATGAACATAAAATGAATGTTTATGTTGAATATTGTCAAAAAGGAGATTACCGTAATGCTTTTTTACATCGTAAACTATAATGTTATCTGGGCAAGCATCATTTCCGCTATAATTGGTGCAGCAGCAGTTGTTGCTTTCTTCCTTCTCAAAGGTAAGGGCAAGAAATCAACTGATGATATGAAGCCCTCTCCCAAGAAAGACCTTCTTCTCGGTCTTCGCGACAATGCAGAGGTTTTCTCTGACCTTCTTGAACCCCTTTTCCTTCTTGCTTCAGGAAAAACCGCAAGAAAAGACTATGTGCTTGATTCCTGGAAGGAAAGAGTAAATGCTCTTGAAGGCAACGATGCATTCAAGGAAGCCTACAACAAAAAATTCGGAGATATTGCTTCTTTCAAGGGAAAAGACAGAAAGTATGTAAAATGTGCGGACTCTCTTCTTAAATATATTTTCAAAGCCGGTATTGAGCGTGATGATGACGACATAGTAACAGCAGATGAAAATACAGCAGAAAAGTACGACATCATCGGTGCAGGCTCAATAGTAGCAGGCGAGGTTTATGACGTATTCGTTCCCTACTGGGAAGTTGACGGTGAAGAAGACAAAATTCTTTCCAAGGGTGCTATCAGATAACTCATATAAAAACAATTTGGACCACATAAAAACATCAGAAATAGGTGTTTTTATGTGGTCCTTAACAAATTGTAATATTTTTTCTTACAGGATATTCTTAATCAGCATGAATCAATGATTAGTTTTCCTTTTTACAGTTGTATTTTGTCGCGATATTCTTTACCGTTTATTTGGATAATATTCTTTGAATACATATTCGGCAAACCGAGCAAGGTTTTCAGCTTCCGAAAGTTCACATAAATATGTTTTATCATCAATATTCAAATATTGTCCGTGTATGGAAACCTTTTTTTCTTCACCGTTAGTTAATTTAACCTTATATCCGTAATGCATTCCCATAAGGGAATACATATCATAAGTCACAGTTTCATTAAGAGGAATTTGGCTTAATATTTGAACAAACTCATCCCGTTGTTCATCTGTCAATTCACACAAAACATCACTGTGATCATAATTTAAAACTTTAACAGAACAATTTTGAAGACTATCTCTGTTACCATAAGCTGTCAAAAAAGAGTATAATGCACCTATAACAAGAAAACACAGACAAACCGTTAATGATAGTTTGAATACTTTTCTCATAATTTGTCCTCCTTCTATGCACTCCAACTTGCACATGCAGCACGGCTAAACGACAGTGTGACGCCGGAATAATCACTAACATATGTATATCCGTTTGCTAAAGAGTAATTTGCTCTTGTGAAACCATATTCAGGATCCATAACAGCTATATATCCACCGGTAATGTTAATGCCGTAAACTACTACAGCGTGCCCTCCGCCAGAAGAATTAAAAGCAGCCATAATCGGATATCCTTGGTTAATGTTAGAATATATTACGGCATCTGAGGGAACTTGAGCTCGATAACTGTAATTTAAATTGTATGAATTCAACACATCATCAAAATAACTTGAATTCAACGGTCGATTAAAATTCGTTCCGTACCAATACCTTGCAATTGTCTCTGCAGGAAGATTATAACCAAGCAAAAAATTTATAATACAAGCAGCAGATGCCGCCCAACAAATACTTGAAGGAGGCTCCTGTGACACAAACGATACCCTACAGGAAATATACGCTGAAGCTCTTGAATCGTTATTGGCACTATAATTTACGGTATATGTTTTTTCATAATTACCTAATTCGATTGGTGAGAAATCCACATTTGAGCAATTTTCAATAGATAATCGAGAAGCCACATTTAATGATACATTTCCTATAATATATATCTCGCTTCCATCATAGACATAGCAATGCTCATAATCATAAATAATTGCAAATTCTGTATCGTTATCTATGTAGTTATCAATAACACCGATAAATGCATTGGAAAACTGATAAATTGCACTTCCGTTATAATCAGCTTTTATAACCCAACCGACTAACCTGTTATTGTCTTTTATTGGTATGAATTCTGAATTAAATACAAATCCTTTTTTTGTATACTCATATGCAAGAATTGAATCAGAAAATGTTAATTTATCAAAATTAATATCGGAAAAGCCTAATTCTGATTTCAATTCCTCTGCTTCTTCAAGGGCTTTTGTTACCCCTGCAACATTTGTCCCCTCCCGATATAGTGCATAAGAACATGGAACGGTTAAGTAAACAACAAAAATTGCAGCAAAAAAAACAGAAACAACCTTTTTCATATATATATATATATATACCTCCATAAATAAAAAATAAATAGCAGCAAAAATTAACCTACATAAACCATCGGTATCGCCTCCTATTAAATATTTTTGACATTTTTCCGTTCATTAAAAATAATTTTTTTACCGCTGTTATACATACTATTTATTTCATAGATAATTGTTCCGTTTTCCTACATAAATATAATCTAAAAATGCAAAGTTTTTCAGATGCAGAAAAAAATCTTCTTCACCTATTTAACATTTCTATAAAACTTCAGCCTGTTCAATCCAAAACATAACTCATCGGATTTTTGCAACCAAAACATAAAACTCGTCATACAGTATTTTATATCTTTCGCAAGAAAAAAATTCGAGGGTCAATCAACTCTCCACGAAAATAATCATATCATTTCAATAAAATATTTACAAGGATTTTGCAAAAATGCATAAAAAATAAACAAAAACGTATAAAAAAATGTTAAATTGTACCTCATGGACAAAATTATAATAAGATACAATAATACAATACTAAAAGCGTAGATAACATAAATGACCGCAGCATCAGAATCCACCCTTTCTATTTATGTAAATGCAAACAAAATTCAATCATCGTCCTACATTTACATAAGTTATAATATTAACTTATACCGATATCAAGCCATCATAGTATTTCATAAAAATGACCTTCTTGTATACGTAAACACTGTTTTACAAGAAGGTCTGTAATTTGCTATTCAGAAATTTTCCTTTTAATTTCTTCTGCTCTTTTCAGCATCATATCGGCTTCAACATCATATCCTCTGCTGCGGTAAATTTCAACCATTTTCATACACTCGTTATGAGCCTTTTCATATTCACCGATTTCTTCATACAGCCCTACTTTACAGTCCATCTCATCGCAGAAGTATGTTCCGATTTCTCCCGCCTTGTCGTAATATTCCAAAGCCTCATCATATTTCTTAAGCTTCTTTGCAATATCACCACCGTGAATATATATGCGCCAATCATCAGGGAATTTCCTGACGGACTCCTTGAATATACCGTATGCTTCATCATATTTTTCAGCCCAGATAAGTGCAACGATAAGATTATCAGGCTGTCTCGGATTGTGGGGATCGGCTTTCATCTTTTCTCTGAGTTCTGAAATAATTTCATTTTCTTTTTTCAGAAGAAAGAACATCCATATTCTCTGCATACAGGCTATATGATAATTCTCCGGATCTTCATTCGGATTATCTTCTACTGCTTTATCATACCATTCAACCGCAACATCACGGCAATAGTTCATCATATACATATGAATCCAGCCGTACTGCCACTTGTCAGCAGTTGAAAGATTACCGTTTTTTGTAAGCTTTTCGTATTCAAGGCGGCATCGCATAAAATCCTCGGGATCACGTGAATTTTCATAAACCGAAGCAAGACGCTGTGCATAATTTTCATAGGCAACAGAATTCCTTTTATAGAAATCATCAACCGTTACATCGTAAAGCTTTGCAAGGTCGGGCAAGGTCAGAGCATCGGGTAAGGTTGTACCGCATTCCCAACGTGAAACTGTCTGAGAATTAATGTTCAGCTTTTCCGCAGCCTGTTCTTGTGTCAAGCCCTTTGCAAGACGGAATTTTTTCAGATTAGTACTGAATATACTTTTCATGTCATTCACCTTTTTCAGTTTTTCTCGAAGCTTCCGATATGATTATATCACGCAAGAATAATTCTGATAATGTCTTATTTTGTGAGCATACTCTCAATTTATGTGCAGTCAAAAAACTCCCCCTGTCATTTTTCTGACAGAGGGAGCCGTTGATGCTCTGAATTAAAACAGAGTTTTATTAAAAACAAAGGTTGTTATGCTTTTGGCGGAGAGGGTGTATCCGGTGCATAAAAGTCCGTCGGCAACCTGTTCGCAGTTATGATTTTCATCCGTCACATAAATTTCGGTGTGGGGATACTTTTCCAAAAATTTTACCGGTTCCTCGGTTTCGGAATTATTTACAAGAACAAGAACTGTTTTCTTCTCGTTTGTAAAAGCGACCTTGGCAATATTTTCATCAAGTCCGATTTCATCATAAACCTTGACTCTTGTCATTCCCTCCTCAATAAAGGAAGAAAACTGCTTGTATGCGAAATAACGGTTATACATTTTTAATTCACCGTTTTCCTCATATAAGAGTCCGTCCCCGTTGAATGCCGTCCAGCTCTGCCACGAAACAGCATTGAGAAGAGTCAGGTCTTCAATCATAACATTTGCCATATGAAGACCGCTTTCAATGGTTGTTGAGTCAATTTCAAGAGGAAGCTCACACCATTCGCTCATTTCAAACTTCTTATCCGAGAAATTATCCTTGAAGGTGTTGCCGAAGCTTCTCTTTTCATCCTTATTGCCGTCGAGCCAGTAGGAATGTCCCGAGAAGGTATCGCAATATCCGTTCAGAGTTTCATTTTCAAAGAATTTGAAAAGGTAGTCATTATACCACCATGAAAGCTGACCTGTTTCAACACCCGAAAGTCCGTAGGGTGTTTCGCGTTCAATCATTTCCTCGGCAAACATTGAAAGAAGCTTCACTGCCTCGTCGGGCTCATAGTGGCAGCCCTCCTGACCTACCCATTCACCGCCCCAGCTCCACTGAGGCTCATTTATGGGGGAAATGTATGTTACGGGATAGCCCTGTGCTACAAACCAATCGGCTATTGTGAGAAGATATTCGACAAAATCGTCATAGTTTTCTTCGGGAAGATTGGAGAAATTCTCGGTTAAGCCTCCGCTGGCATGTCCCGATGCAGTCATTGAAAAATGGGGACTGTTGCAGAAGAGAATAACCTCTTTTGCACCGTATTCTATGGCTTTATCAAGGAATTTTCTTGCATTTTCATCGCGGGTGAAGTCATAGACATATTCACCCTTCTGTTCATCCCACACATAAAAGCTTTCTGTTCTTCTTGAGGTATCCCATATTCTTGTTTCGGGGTTATCGGCTTCACCGCCGCCCACATTATAGCGGACTATATCAAGTCCCAGTCCCTCGGTGTCGGAGAAAAGTGCTTTAGCGATGCTGTCACGAAGAGCCTCATCCGAAATTGTCTGTGCCCACCAGCAAGTAGAGGTGCCGAAACCCTCAAAGGTCTGATATTCGGAAATATCAACAACATCAAGATACTGCTTCGTATCACGGCCCGCTAAGCCCGAGGTCCATACAACAATAACCGCCAACAGATAAGCAACAGCCTTAATTATCATAAAAAACAACTCCTGTCAAATTTTTATTCAGGGATTTATACATATTCCTTATCCACTGTTATAACAGTGAAAAGCTTTTTATCCTGTGCCTTGATTTTTTCGTCAATCTGCTTTTTTAATTCCTCATCACTGAGTCTGAAGCCGTGAGGAACAACTACATCAAAAATGAGATTTGTGTGGGTGCTTCCCTCCACCATTCTGAAGTCGTGAAGCTTCATATTCTCATATATTTCACCGCAAACTCTCAAAGCAAGCTCTTTAAACTCCCAGACTCTTTCATCATCTTTCTGAATGGGATCCATATGTATTACCGCAAGACAGCCCAATTTTTCAGAAAGCTCCCTTTCAAGATTGTCAATTTCATCGTGAAGTTCAAGAATATCACCGTTTGAGGGAACCTCCGCGTGCAGAGAAATCATACATCTGCCGGGGCCGTAATCGTGAACGATAAGGTCGTGCACACCGAGAATATCCTTACCGCCGAGGACAATTCTTTCAATTTCCTCAACAAATTCCTTTTCGGGAGGCTGTCCGAGGAGGGGGCCGATTGTCTCATATGCAGATTTAAGTCCGGCCCAAAGAATAAATACGGACACCGCAAGACCGCAGTATGCATCTATGTTCACACTTGTGAAGTGTGTTATTATCATTGATACAAAAACGACAGCAGTGGAAATCATATCGGAAAGACAGTCGGTTGCCGTAGCCTTCATAGCAGCGGAATTACAAAGAGCCCCGTATTTTCTGTTATAAAGGAACATATAGAATTTAACCGCTATACTCACTGCAAGAATAATGAAAACAAGGGGGCTGGTTTCAGGCATCTCGGGATGTCTGATTTTATCAACAGAGCTTGTGAGAAGCTCAAAGCCCATAAGAACAATCAGTATTGACACAGCGATACCCGAAAGATATTCAATTCTGCCGTGACCGAAGGGATGCTCGGGATCAGGCTTCTTTGCAGCCATACGGAAGCCGAACATCGTAATAAGAGAAGAACCTGAATCCGACAGATTGTTAAATGCATCCGCAGTTACGGAAATGGCTCCCGAGAGGGAGCCTGCAATAAACTTTATAAGGAACAGCAATACATTCAGTCCTATTCCTGCACCTGAGCATATCATTCCGTATATCTGACGAAGCTCTTCTCCTTCATTTTTCTCTTTAACGAAAATTTTAGTGAGAAGCTTTATCATAAATATTCACCTTTTATTTACCGACAAATCCGTCGGGATTGTTTTTCTGCCATCTCCATGTATCCTCACAGGCCTTCTTTATGTCTCTTACTGTTTTCCAGCCGAGAACATTATATGCCTTTGAGGGATCGGCATATGATGTTGCAATATCTCCGGGACGGCGGGGAGCAATAACATAAGGAATTTCAACTCCCGTTGCATCCTCGAAAGCCTTTACAAGCTCAAGAACGCTGACGCCCTTGCCCGTGCCGAGATTATATATTTCACATCCCTTTACAGTGAGTGCTCTGTCAAGAGCCACAACATGACCGTCTGCAAGGTCTGCAACATGAATATAGTCTCTCACGCCTGTTCCGTCGGGCGTATCATAATCATCACCGAAAACAGAAAGCTTTTCACGCTTGCCTACTGCCACCTGTGAAATATATGGCATCAGATTATTGGGAATACCGTTGGGGGCTTCACCTATCTTACCGCTTTCGTGAGCACCGATGGGATTGAAATATCTGAGAAGCGATACACTCCATTCACCGTCGGATGCCGCAAGGTCCTGAAGAATACGCTCAATATAAAGCTTGGTGGTGCCGTAGGGGTTTGTTGTACCGCCAACCTCCATTTCCTCGTGGAAGGGAGCTGTATGCTTTTCTCCGTAAACCGTTGCAGAGGACGAGAAAACTATGCACTTTACGCCGTGCTTTTTCATAACACCGAGAAGCTTTACCGTACCTCCTATGTTATTATCATAGTATTCCAGAGGCTTCTGACAGGACTCTCCCACTGCCTTGAGACCTGCAAAATGAATAACTGCTTCTATTTCATAAGAAGAAAATACTTCATCAAGCTTTTTTTCGTCTCTGATGTCACATTCAATAAGGGGAAAATCCTTACCTGTTATCTCCCTTACCGCCTGAGATGAAAGAGGGGATGAGTTTGCAAAATTATCAATAACTACAATATTTTTTCCTGCCTCAAGAAGATGAACACAGGTCTGGGAGCCGATATATCCTGCTCCGCCGGTAACAAGAATTGCCATAAATAATCTCCTTCCGATTTCAGCTGATTACGGTAATTTCAGGTGTCCCCGAAAGCATAAGGGACAACACTGCCGTTGCCGAGCTGTAATCAAATGCTGTTATATTGGTATCAACAAGGTTAATGAGCTCTGAAAAGAAATCCTCACCCTTTGAAAAATTTTCCATTGTGAAATGCTGTCTGAAAACCGATGCCACCGCATTTGCCTGAAGCCGCAGTGCACCGCCGTCAGTGGCGGCATATTTCATATATTTGAGAAGAATATCCGATGTCATATTCTGAATTCCCGGTGAAAATGTATATTTCACCGCATCGACATTGAACTCATAGAAGCCGTCGACCTCAACGGGAACCGTTCCCAGCTTACTCATCATTCTTCTGAAGTTTTCTTCCGTCACGTGAACATAATTCTTTATATTTATATGCTTTGACGAAAACAGTGCCGCAAGCACACTCATAGACTGGCTTGAAAAAATTTCGCCTACCGTCATTTCACCTGTAGGGGTATCAAGAGTATAATCAACCGAAACAGGCTTTATACGGATTTTGTTGGAGCCTATATCAACACTGACAAGCTGACAGAAGGTCAGCTCCTTTTTTTCGGAGCACAGAAGAAGAAAGGTCAAAGAGCCTTCAAAATTCATATTCTCAAGTGCTTCACCGGATGAAACAGTCGTTTCCTCCGAGGAAACATCCTCTTCGGGCTGTCTTGCTCCCAGGGCTTTTCCTATATCAAAATCATTCATTGCAAGAATAACCGAAACAGATGCAACAAATGCAGTAACAAACAGAACAACCAGTATTTTTACATATGAGGGAACGCTGCGCTTGCGTTTTGCACCCCTCGGGGCAAAATTCACCACGTTCTTTTTATTCATATTCAATTCACACCTTTGCTGTCTTAATATTATATAAGAATTAAATAACAATTACAATATGCCCTTCAAAATTTTAACGATTTGTAATATTTTTCCGCCGCACTAACCCTGTTATTTATATAAAATACACTATTGACAGAAAAACACCTTTGTGATAATATATTTAAGCCGCATATTCAAGGTTTACAAGTGGCTCGTCCCACCTTGCGTAGCGAGACTTACAAAGGAGAAAGATCAATGTACGCAATTATCGAAACAGGCGGTAAGCAGTATAAGGTAGAAGCAGGCGACGTTGTTTTTATCGAAAAGCTTGACGTTGAAAGCGACAGCGAGGTTGTATTCGATAAGGTAATCGCAGTTGCAGGCGACGACGGCATCAAGGTTGGTGCTCCCTATGTTGCAGGTGCAACAGTTGCTGCCAAGGTTCTCAAGAACGGCAAGGCAAAGAAGGTTACTGTTATGACTTACAAGCCCAAGAAGAACGAGAAGAGAAAGCTCGGTCACAGACAGCCCTACACAAAGGTTGAAATCGCTTCAATCAACGCATAATGGTCAAAGCATCATTTTGTATCCGTGAAGATTCCGCTTCCTTTACAATAAAAGGTCATTCAGGCTTCGGCGTTCAGGGTGAGGACATTGTCTGTGCGGCAGTTTCATCTGCAGCATATATGGCAGTCAACACAATAACTGAAATTCTGAAGACAGAAGGCTCCGTGAAGGTAAAAGACGGATATTTACAGTTCAAAGTCAGCGGCAACAGTGCCGCACGGGATATTATAAAAGGTCTGGAGCTACATCTTATTGAGCTTTCCAAGGACTATCCCGATTACGTCAAAGTAACAACGGAGGTGTAAGTAATGCTTAAGATAAACATTCAGCTTTTCGCTCATAAAAAAGGTATGGGTTCAACCCGTAACGGCCGTGACTCTGAATCAAAGAGACTCGGAACAAAGAGAAGCGACGGTCAGTTCGTTAATGCAGGTACTATCATCGTTCGTCAGCGTGGAACACACATCCACCCCGGCAACAATGTAGGTAAAGGCTCTGACGACACACTTTTCGCTCTCATCGACGGAAAAGTAAAGTTTGAACGTCTTGGCAAAGACCGTAAAAAGGTCAGCGTTTACGCAAACTAACAAAAATCAGATTAAAACCGCTTTTCTGAGCTAATCAGCGAAGCGGTTTTTTATTTATATCCGATAACAAAAAGGATTCTTTACTAAAAGCTTCTTATAAGAAAAAATCTTACGATTTATCAACCCCCTGCCCCCAATCTTGGGGGCTGTAGGTGTTTCTTGTTATATGCAAATTGCTCACTGACGCGAGCAATTTCCTATATAATAAAAATAGGCTTCTGCAAGATATCAGCAGAAGCTTATCTGAAGTCAGTTTTTTGTCTGTTTTCAGTTCCGGTTTAATTTGCAAACAGCTTTATTATGCCTATAGCTCCTGCAATTAAAACTACA
>JAZNRX010000218.1:0-1628 GCA_045590915.1 Acutalibacteraceae bacterium
TAAACTATGGCACCTATCATTTCAAGGTGAGCAAGCTCCTCCGTGCCGATGTCAGTAAGCAAGCCTTTAAGCTCGGGATAGGGCATGGCGTAGCGTTGGGAAAGGTATCTTAAGGATGCACCGAGCTCGCCGTCGGGGCCGCCGTACTGGCTTATTATAAGCTGTGCGAGCTTCGGATTGCATTTTGTTATTTTTACGGGGTATTGTAATTTTTTTTCATATATCCACATTAGCCGTCACAACCTCCTACATCCCAGGGCCAAGGGTTTTTTAGCCATTCAATTCCTTCACCGCTTCTTGAAGTCAGAGGACCGTAGTTTTCCTCATATTCCTCTTTCAGCTGACGGAATTTAAGGGCATATTTTTCGTGCATTGCAAGTGCACTGAGATCATTTGGGTGGGTATTGAGATATAAATGCAGTTCCCATAAGGCAAACTGCGTTGAAGACAGGTTTCTCAAAAGTTTTTCACGGTTACTCACTTTAATGCACCTCGGCAAAAGGGTTTATAAAGGTCCGTAAAAAGAGTTCCTTTTGACAATGCCAGATCTGCTTCAAACATAGATTTATCCGTCTGAAAGGGCACATAAGCCATTGTTGTAGCCGCATCATCGGGAAAAGGCGTCATAGGCTTGAAGCTGTCAAAATCATTACAATCTTTTTTCAATCATAAACTCTCCTTTCATTGTATTCAAGGGATCCCTCGCTTCATACTATTCGACAGGACAAATATTGTGACTGTTTTCAATAAGCTTACTCTCTCAAATTATCTGTATACATTTCTGAGGGAATATGGTATAATCAAGAAAATATTTTTCGCAGGTGACATTTTATGAAAAGAATAAGCATTCGTATCAGTTCTGTTATTCTGACAATTCTGATGATTTTTTCCGTTCAGTCCGGAGCAACGGGTATTCTTGCAGGTGACATTAACAAAAACGGCAAGATAGATGCGGCAGATGCAAGGCTGGCGTTGAGGTATTCAGTAAATCTTGAAGAATTTGACGATGAAATGAAATTAATCGGCAATGTTGACGGTAACGATAAGATAACAGCGGCAGATGCACGTATTATTCTTCGTATGTCTGTTGGTCTTGAGGAGCTGTTTTATCTTCAGACGGAAAAAAAGGACAGCTTTTTTGAGGTTCATTTCATTGATGTGGGACAGGCTGACTGTATTCTTGTAATATGTGACGGTGAAACACTGCTGATTGACGGCGGAAATACGGGAGATGCAAAGCTTATAAGCACATATATTACCGGAGAAGGAATTTCTGAGCTTGATTATGTTCTCAGCACACACGCTCACGAAGACCATGTAGGCGGCCTTGGTGAAATACTTAATGAATTCACAGTAACCGAAGCTGTGTTTGCACCTGAAACGGGAGCAGACACGGAGTGTTATAAAGATTTTATTGATGCTGTTAAGGCACAGGAGCTTGAAATTATCACCCCCGAGACAAACTTTGAAATAACACTGGGAGACAGCACGGTAAAGTTCATCAATCCTGCAACCGATAAATATATAGGAAAAAACAATACTTCTATAGTGACAAAAATCACATACGGTAATACATCATTCCTCTTTACAGGTGATGCTGAAAGAGAGGCAGAGCAGATTATTCTTGA
>JAZNRX010000219.1:0-11233 GCA_045590915.1 Acutalibacteraceae bacterium
CATGTCAAAGAATACATACGGCACAGGCTGTTTCCTTCTTATGAACACAGGCGAAAAGAGAGTTGAATCAAAGAACAACCTTCTTACAGGCGTTGCATGGAGTCTTGACGGAAAGACAACTTATTCAATCGAAGGCTCAGCTTTCAACGCAGGCTCGGTTATCAAGTGGCTTCGTGACGAGGTTCAGCTTGTTGACAGCCCCAGAAGATGTGACGAGCTTGCAGAATTAGTTGACGATGCAAACGGCTGCTATCTTGTACCTGCTTTCACAGGTCTCGGTGCTCCCTATTGGGATATGTATGCAAGAGGATGTATGGTGGGGCTTACCCGCGGCGTAAACAAAAAGCATATATGCAGAGCTGTTCTCGAATCTATTACATATCAGATGACAGACCTTCTTGAAGCAATGAAGGCTGATTCGGGAATTGAGCTTCAGGAGCTTCGTGTTGACGGCGGTGCAAGCGTCAGCAACATTATGATGCAAATTCAGGCAGATTTGATAAATACCCCCGTAAACCGTCCAAAATGCGTTGAAACAACAGCTCTCGGTGCCGCATATCTCGCAGGTCTCGCAGTGGGCTTCTGGAACAATATGGATGAAATTGAAAAAATCCGTGAGGTTTCAAAGGTATTCCATCCCGAAATGGATAAGAAGACAAGAGATAAGCTTTATTCCGGCTGGAAAAAGGCTGTTGAAAGAGCAATGAAATGGGAAGAACCCACAGATGAATAAGGAATAAATATGAATATTAAAGAAAAGTCCCTTGAACTGCACAGGCAGTGGAGAGGAAAGCTTGAAATAAAATCAAGAGTTCCCGTTAAAAACAAGGAAGACTTGTCTCTGGCGTACACTCCCGGTGTTGCCGAGGCGTGTCTTGAAATACAGAAAAATCCGTCCTTGTCCTATGAGCTTACAAGAAGATGGAATACTGTTGCGGTTATCACAGACGGTACGGCTGTTCTCGGTCTCGGCGACATTGGTCCCGAAGCAGGAATGCCCGTTATGGAAGGAAAATGTGTTCTTTTCAAGGAGTTTGCCGATGTTGATGCAATACCTATCTGCATTGACTCCAAAGATACCGATGAAATCGTAAATACGGTAAAGCTCATATCAAAAAGCTTCGGCGGAATAAATCTTGAGGATATTGCCGCTCCCAGATGCTTTGAAATTGAAGAAAGACTGAAAAAGGAATGTGATATTCCCGTTTTTCACGATGATCAGCACGGAACTGCAATTATAGTTACGGCAGGCATCATAAATGCACTGAAATTCGTAAAAAAGGATAAAGCCGACTGCAGAGCAGTTATCTGCGGTGCGGGTGCGGCCGGAACGGCAATAGCAAAAATGCTTCTTCTTTACGGAATAGGTGACATTACAGTGTGCGACAAGGAAGGAATTTTAAGAAAAGACCGTTCCGAGCAGACCTCGTCACAGACTGAGCTTGCAAAAATCACAAACAAAAAAAATCTTTCAGGCACACTCATTGATGCTTTAATCGGTGCAGATATATTTGTAGGAGTTTCGGCACCGGGAATTGTTTCCGAGGAAATGATAAAAACAATGAACCGTGATGCCGTTGTTTTTGCAATGGCAAATCCCGTTCCCGAAATTATGCCCGAGCTTGCAAAAAATGCAGGTGCCGCTGTTGTGGGAACAGGAAGAAGCGATTTTCCGAATCAGGTCAATAATGTATTGGCATTCCCCGGCATTTTCAAGGGAGCATTGAACGTCAGAGCCTCCGACATAAATGAAGATATGAAGCTTGCCGCCGCAAATGCAATAGCATCTCTGGTTGCAGATGACGAAATATCTTCAGATTATATACTCCCCTACGCTTTCGATGAAAGAGTAGGAAAAACCGTGGCAGAAGCGGTTTCACAAGCGGCAATAAAAAGCGGAATTTCCCGTATATAATTCATATAATATTCATAAGGAGATAATTAAAATGGCAAGAGTTTACAATTTTTCAGCAGGTCCCTCAATGCTTCCTCTCGAAGCACTCAAAAAAGCACAGACAGAGCTTTTAGACTATGAAGGAAGCGGTCAGTCCGTTATGGAGATGTCCCACCGTTCAAAAGTTTTTGACAGTATCATTAAGGATGCAGAAAAGCTTATGCGTGAAATTATGAACATCCCCGATAATTATAAGGTTCTTTTCCTTCAGGGCGGTGCATCCTCACAGTTTGCGGCTATTCCCATGAACTTTATGAACAAGAACAACAAGGCTGACTACATAGAAACAGGTGTATGGGCAAAGAAGGCATATCAGGAAGCCAAAAGATACGGTAATGCAAGAGTTATCGCTTCCTCTGCAGATAAGACTTATTCATATATTCCCAAGGTAACAAAGGAAGATATTGATCCGGAAGCAGACTATGTTTACTATTGCATGAACAATACAATCTACGGCACAAAGTATCCTTACATTCCCGAAACCGGCGATGTACCCCTTATTGCAGACATTTCATCCTGCTTCCTTTCAGAGCCTCTTGATGTTACAAAGTTTGCTGTGGTTTACGGCGGTGCACAGAAGAATATTGCTCCCGCAGGTCTTACCGTTGTTATTGTCAGAGAGGATATGCTCGGCAATGCCATGGATATCACTCCCACAATGTTCAATTATAAAATCCATGCAGACAATGATTCTCTTTACAATACTCCTCCCTGCTTCACAATTTATATGTGCAAGCTTGTGCTTGAATGGATCAAGGATATGGGCGGACTTGAAGCAATCAAGGAAAACAACATAAAGAAGGCAAAGCTTCTTTACGATTTCTTCGAGGAGTCAAAGATGTTCAAGAGTGTTATTCCCGAAGAAGACCGTTCACTTATGAACATTCCCTTCGTTACCGGTAATGAAGAGCTTGATGCAAAGTTTGTTAAGGAATCAACAGCCGCAGGCTTTATAAATCTTAAAGGCCACAGAACAACAGGCGGTATGAGAGCATCCGTTTACAACGCAATGCCCATTGAGGGTGTTGAAAAGCTCGTAGAATTCATGAAGAAATTTGAGGCAGAAAACGCCTGACATCAAAGGAGTCTCCGTCATGTACAACATTCTCACATTAAATAAAATTTCCGCAAGCGGTCTTTCAAATTTCGATTCCGAAAAATTCAGCTGTGCAGATAATTTCCAGTCCCCTGATGCAATCATCGTAAGAAGTGCCGCTATGCACGATATGGAATTACCCTCAAATCTTCTTGCAGTGGCAAGAGCCGGTGCAGGTGTCAACAATATTCCCATAGATAAGTGCAGTGAAAACGGTATCTGCGTATTCAATACCCCCGGTGCCAATGCAAATGCAGTAAAGGAGCTTGTTATCTGCTCATTATTCCTCGCTTCCCGTAAAATTGTTGCCGGATCAAAGTGGTGTGACACTCTCAAGGGCAACGGCGACGGTGTATCAAAGCTTGTTGAAAAAGGCAAGGGTAATTTTGTAGGTCCTGAAATCTTCGGCAAAACTCTCGGTGTCGCAGGTCTCGGTGCAATAGGCATCAAGGTTGCAAATGCCGCACAGGCTCTCGGAATGACAGTTATCGGCTATGATCCCTTTATCACTGATGCCGCAAAAGCAGCACTTGATGAGGATATAACAGTTACTGCAAATCTTGATGATATTTTTGCAGTTGCCGATTATATCACACTTCACGCTCCTCTCAACGACTCCACAAGAGGCATGATAGGAAAAGAAAACCTCGCAAAGTGCAAAGACGGCTTAAGAGTTCTCAATTTCTCAAGAGCCGAGCTTGTTGATAACAGCGATATTATTGAAGCATTAGCTTCAGGCAAATGTGCGGCTTATGTAACCGACTTCCCCACAGATGACCAGCTGGGTGTTGACGGTGTCATTGCAATCCCCCATCTCGGCGCATCCACTCCCGAAGCAGAGGAAAACTGTGCAGTTATGGCAGTTTGCCAGCTTTCCGACTATCTTCTTTACGGTAATGTTAAGAACTCCGTAAATTTCCCTGCTGTTTCACTTGATAAGCAGGCAAAAATCAGAATTACCGCCGTTTCAAACGGTGATGCTTCAGAAGAAATAACCAAGGTTCTTAACGAACAAGGCGTTACCGTTACAGCAAAAGCAAATGCCGTAAGAAAAGATGTAGGCTATGCTGTTTTTGATACAGACACTGAAATTACAGATGACTGTATTGAAGCTCTCAAGGCAGTTGCAGGTGTTATTGCATTAAGAATAATCTGATTATGAAAAATCTTTACTTTGTTGAAGCAGGCTTTTCCTTTGATAACGACATATATCTTCCCTATGCAACGGGATGTATTGCGGCGTATATGGAAAAGGAAGGCTACTTCAATGAAAAATTTAATCTCGCGGGCTTCATATACCGCAAGGACACGACCGACAGTATCATCGAAAAGCTCGATGAACCGAATATTGTCGGTTTTTCGTGTTGTATATGGAACCATAACTTCAATCTTGAGTTGGCAGAAAAAATCAAGAAAAAGTATCCCGAGTGCAAAATCATATTTGGCGGTCACAATGTCACAAGAGATAATATTCTCTTGAAAAAATACCCGTTTATTGACGTGCTTGTTTTCGGAGAGGGCGAAAAAGCCTTCTGTGAAGCCGCAACAGGCTTATTCGAGGGATGTCTTAAAGATGTTGATAACATTTCTTTCAGAAAAAACGACATAATTTACTCAACGCCCTTTTGTCCGCCCTGCGATATCAACAACTATCCGTCGCCGTATCTCAGCGGCATTTTTGATAGTATTCTGCAAACAGAAAACCACTCCTCTCTTCTGTGTGTTCTTGAAACAAACAGAGGCTGTCCCTATTCGTGCTCGTACTGTGACTGGTGTGCAGGAAAAAGCGTGAGAAAATTCTCTTTGGAAAAAGTCAAAGCAGAGCTTTTGTGGTTCGCAAAAAATAAGCTCGAATATTGCTTCTGTGCAGATTCAAATTTCGGCTTATTTGAAAGAGACATTGAAATTGCGGAATATGCCGCACAGCTTAAAAAGGAATACGGCTTTCCGAAGGTTCTTAAAACCTGCTTTGCAAAATACAGCAATGATACGGTTTTCACAATTTCAAAAATTCTCAATGAAGCGGGAATGGATAAGGGAGCAACACTTGCATATCAGACCTTAAGTGATACTGCACTTAAAAATGTAAACAGACAAAATCTTACGCTCCAACACTTTTCAACACTTCTGAAAAAATATAATGAAGCGGGAATTCCCACCTATTCCGAGCTTATTCTCGGTCTTCCCGGTGAAACTAAAGAAAGCTTCTGCGAAGGGATATGTAAAATTCTTGAATCAGGACAGCACAATTCATTGAGCATCTATTATCTTGAAATGCTTCCTAATTCCGAAATGTCGCAAAATACTTTTGTAAATAAACACGCTCTTCGGTCGGTTGAGGTGGCATTTAATCATATGCACAGTCAGGCGGCTGACGGTCTTACAAAGGAATATTCTCATATTGTTCAATCAACGGCAACCTTATCAAAGGATGACTGGATATATTGCAATCTCTTTGCCGTATGCGTTCAGACCTTCCATTTTTTAGGCTTTATGAGATTCATAGCATTATATCTCAACAACGAAAAGAATGTATCGTATTTTGATTTTTATACCGCACTTCTGGATTATGTTCTGAACAAAAAGAATTCACTTATCAACAGTATTTTTTCTTCCTTTGAAGAAAAGCTTTTCTCCTCGCTTTCAGGTGAATGGAATTTTACGGACAGTGATTTCGGCGATGTCACATGGGCATTTGAGGAAGGGGCATTCCTGAAATTTTTACAGAATTCCGACCTTGTCAGACAAGAACTGAACGGTTTTGTCGCACCATTTTTTGATGATAAAGAGCTTTTTTCAGAGCTTATGGCATATCAGGATGCCATGCTCAGAAGCTGCAACAAAAATGACAGTGAACACATCTTCTCATATGATTTTCTCGGATATTTCTCTGTGCTTCTCAACGGAGAATATGAAAAGCTTAAAAAAAGGCAGGTTAAATATGTATTCACTGCAAAAAAGAACTATTCGGACTGGAAGGAATTTGCCAAAGAAATCGTATGGTTCGGCAGAAGACGCGGGGATACGATGTATTCGGACAGACCGAACAGCAACACTTCAATAGAAACATTTTATCTTTAAGTGCTGTTATTTCAATGCTTTTTCATATTTGCTGTAATCAGTAATCTTAATTTATAATCTTATGTCAGCTTTATTTGAAATAAAGTTGACATATTTTTTTGTTATGTTATACTTGATATGTATGTAATTTGTTAATAAAACAGATTGCCACCGTATTACAAGGAGAACTCTCATATGAAAAAAAGAAATTCATGGGGAAATGATACAAAGGGCACGGTACGGGTTATCGGCTCTGCAATTGAAATTATTATTTTATCGGTAATATACTATCTCATATGGAGACACTGTTATTCAGACGGAAGCTTCCCGGCATATTTAGGCTCAGGAAAATTTCTTCTTATTACCGTCTACGCCGTTCTGTCGTGGCTGTTTATAAAGAATTCGGACGGCTTCAGATTCGGCAACCTTAAAATAACCGAACTGAGCATAGCTCAATGGATTGGGCTGGCTATTGTAAATGTAATAACCTACTGTCAGCTTTGTCTTATAGGAAACAAGCTCATTAATCCCCTGCCGATGATTGCACTTATGCTTATTGATATGGTTGTTTCCGTGGTTTTCGTTTTTGCCTTCAACAATTTATTTTACAAGGTATATCTTCCCCATAATATGCTTATGATTTTCGGCAATGAAAATGCCGTTGAAATGAAAATCAAAATGGATACCCTCAAGCAGAAATATCAGGTAAAGAAGCTTATTTCTGCAAGCAAGGGCTTTGATGCAATCTGCAGGGAAATCCCGAATTATGAATCTGTAATAATCAATGACGTTGATGCTGAATTGAGAAATGATATTCTTAAATTCTGCTATGCTAACGGGGTCCGCACCTATGTTGTTCCCAAAATAACAGATATTATTTTACGCGGCGGAACTCCCATAAGTGCCTTTGACACACCTATGCTTTTAGTAAAGGGTACAGGACTCAATATCGGCCAGCGCTTTTTGAAGCGTACTATGGATATTCTGATAAGCTCCGTAGGTCTTATCCTTACATCCCCCGTTATGCTTGCCGTTGCAATAGCTATCAAGCTTGAGGACAAGGGCCCTGTTTTCTACAAGCAAAAAAGAGTTACTCTTGACGGCAAGGAATTTGATATATTAAAATTCAGAAGCATGATAGTCGATGCCGAAAAGGACGGAAAATCTATCCCCGCAACAGAAAAGGATCCGCGAATTACAAAGGTAGGCAACATCATCCGTGCTATCAGAATTGATGAGCTTCCTCAGATCATCAACATTCTCAAAGGTGATATGAGCGTTGTAGGTCCCCGTCCCGAAAGAGTTGAGCATGTTGAAAAATACAGTGAGGAAATCAAGGAATTCCCCTATCGCCTGAAGGTTAAGGGCGGTCTCACAGGATATGCACAGATTTACGGAAAATATAACACAAATGCATATGATAAGCTCAGACTTGACCTTATGTATATCGAAAATTACTCAATTTTCCTCGATATAAAGCTTATTATTCTCACCGTGAGAATTCTTCTCAGCAAGGAAAGCACCGAGGGCTTTGATGTTGCAAAAGCAAACAAAATGAAGCTGGGCATTCTTCTTGACGAGATCCATGAAAACGACTCTCAAAGCGAAGACAAATAATTTCAGAAGGCATTGAAACACGGTTTCGGTGCCTTCTTTAATTTTTGTACAACAACTTAAATCTGTTTATTTATTTTTTATAATGCTTGTGCTATTATTAAGACAGCACAACAAAAAGGAGTTGTTCTTATGACAAACAGAGAACGGGCACTGAACATTCTTCATTATAAGAATGCAGACAGACTTCCTGCCGTACATTTCGGTTATTGGAGTGAGCTGCTGGAGGAATGGGCACAGCAGGGTAAAATTCCCAAGGAGCTTGCCGAAAACAACGGTGACGGCTCGGAAAAGGACAGAATTCTTGATGAGCTTATCGGCTGGGATTTTAACTGGTCCTGCACAAAAAGTGCCAACAACGGACTGTTTCCGCGATTTAAGGAAGAGGTTCTCGAGGAGCTTTCTGACGGAACAAAAAGAGTTCTGAATTCCAACGGTGTCATAGAAAGAATAAAAACCGGTGTAACCTCAATTCCCTCTGAGGATGACTATACACTCAAAGACAGAGATGCGTTCCTGTCACTTTATAAACCGAAGATGCTTTATTCACCTGAAAGAGTTGATACTGCATATTTCAAAAGCTTCAATGAAACCCGTGATATGTCCCGCCCCATAGGACTTCATCTCGGAAGCGTTCTCGGAAGTATACGCGATATGACCTCGGTTATCGGCATGAGCTACCTTATGTATGATGAGGATGAGGATCTTTTTGCGGATATAATTGATACTTTTGCCGAAATGCAGCATCAGTGTGTCAAAGCAATTCTTGAAACGGGTGCAAAATTTGATTTTGCACACTATTGGGAGGATATATGTTTCAAAAACGGCCCGTTGATCTCTCCCGATATATTTGATGAGCTGTGTGCAAAGCATTATAAAAAAAGAAACGATCTTTGCCGCGAATACGGAATTGATATTATATCTCTTGATTGCGACGGCGTTACGGATAAATTGCTTCCGACATGGTTCAATAACGGTGTAAACACTATGTTCCCCATAGAAATAGGCGTATGGGGAGATCAGTTCGGCCCGGCAAGAGAAAAATACGGCAAGGGAATGCTCGGTGTAGGCGGAATGGATAAAACCGCCCTGAGAAAAGATAAAAAAGCGGTTGATGCTGAAATTGAAAGACTGAAAAGACTGGTTGCATTGGGCGGTTTTATTCCCTGCCCCGATCACAGACTAATGCCCGGCACAAAATTTGAGCTGGTTCAGTATTACGCAGATGAAATAAAAAAAATAAAGCTTTAAGAGAGGAAAAGAGAATTCTTATGAGTATTTATAATGAAATATCAGAAATGGTACAAAAAGGCAGATATAAAAACGTGGCAGAGCTTGTTCAAAATGCATTAAACGAAAGCCTGCCCGCAAGTGAAATTCTGAATGAAGGTCTGCTGTCGGGAATGAATGTTATCGGAGAAAAATTCAAGAATAGCGAGGTTTATGTTCCCGAGGTTCTTATCGCCGCAAGAGCCATGAACACAGGCGTGGAAATACTTAAGCCCTATCTTACCGCTGACGGAGTTAAAGCAACAGGCAAAGTCTGCATAGGAACCGTACAGGGTGATATTCACGATATCGGGAAAAACCTTGTAAAAATGATGATGGAGGGCAAAGGCCTTGAGGTTATTGATCTGGGTACAGATGTATCACCCGAAGTCTTCGTTGAAACTGCAATAAACGAAAGCTGTCAGGTAATATGCTGTTCCGCACTCCTTACAACAACTATGGATGCCATGGAAGAGGTCGTAAAATGTGCTGAAGCAAAGGGTGTCAGAGACAGGATTAAAATCATGGTAGGCGGTGCTCCCATAACAGAGGAATTCTGCAAAAAAATAGGTGCGGACATATATACCTCTGATGCCGCAAGTGCCGCAGATGCTGCCGCAGAACTCTGCAGATAATTCAGGTGACGCTTATGAAAAACAAGGCAAAAGAGCTGTTAAAAAATAAGCACAAAACCTTTCCTATCCTCTCATTTCCTTCAACTCAGCTTCTGAAAACAAACATAAATGAGCTTATTTCTTCTTCTGATATGATAGCAAAAGGAATGAAAGCCATTGCAGACAGCTGTGATATCGGTGCTGTTTTCAGTATGATGGATTTATCCGTTGAGGCGGAATGCTTCGGTGCCAAAATCCGTTTTTCCGAAACTGATGTACCCACTGTTGAAAAGGGAATAATTGATGATATAAGTCAGACACAAAACATCCTTGTTCCGAATACCACGGACAAAAGGGCGGGAATTTTTATTGACGGTGTAAAAAAAGCAAAGAATGAAATAAAGGATATACCTGTTTTTTGCGGTGTTATAGGTCCTTATTCCCTTGCAGGCAGACTTTTTGATATGACTGATCTTATGATGGAATGCTTTGATAATCCCGAACAGGTAAAAACACTTCTCGAAAAATCAACACAGTTCATTAAGACATATATTAAAGAATTCAAGGATGCGGGGGCTGACGGGGTTATTCTTGCCGAGCCTGCCGCGGGACTTTTGTCCCCCTCACTCGCGCAGGAGTTTTCAATGCCGTTCGTACAGGAAATTTTCGATGAAATTGACAGTGATGATTTTCTTATCTGCTATCACAACTGCGGAAATTCAGCACAGGCTATGTTAGAAGATATAAAAAAGCTCCATGCGGATATAATACATCTGGGAAATGCAATTGACATAAAAAAGGCACTTGAAATTATGCCTCAGGATAAAATAGTATCGGGAAATATAAATCCTGTATTCTTCCGAACGAAACAGCCTGAGGATATAAAAAATGAAATTCAGCTTCTGTATGATGAATGCGCCTCTTACGATAATTTTATAATTTCATCCGGCTGTGACATACCCGCCGCGGCTAAATGGGAAAATATCAATGCCTATTTCGAAAAAATCAACGGGCTGTACACTTAAAAAAATCGCTTCCTTGAAACACAGGAAGCGATTTTTCTATTCTGATGCAAGCTTCAAGATTAATTCATAGGCAAAGCTTAAGTCCTCAACACTGCAGTGCTTCTGAACAAAATGTGATGTACAGCATATCCAACGCTTTCCCCTTAAAAGTGAGAAAACACGCCGTATTTCCTTTTCAAGCTCTTTTCTGTCCATAATTCCGAGAGCAGACTGAACACATATTCCGCCCATAATTGCGAAATCATTACTGTAATTATCAAGATATAAGCTGAGAGGCATACCTGCATTTTCCTGCCACGGATGAATAACATCAAAACCGATGTCCCGCACTCCGTCAAGGACTTTTCTTATGCATCCGTCAGAATGAAGACTTGCAAAAGCACCTCTGCTGTGAACATGCTCTGCAATCATCTTCATATTGGGATATATAATCTCTTTCCACGTATCAGGACTGAAAAGCATATCCTTCTGGGAGCCCCAGTCATCAGAAAGATGTATCATATCCGCACCAAGCTCAATACACTTATCAGCAAATTTGATTGTCCATTCAGCCTGCCTTTTATACAGCTCGCAAAGCTCATCGGGATAAATGGCTGTATAT
>JAZNRX010000220.1:0-3609 GCA_045590915.1 Acutalibacteraceae bacterium
TGGAGAGTGTGCTTTCTGCAGAATCTGCAGTACTTGTTCATCTCCAGACGGTCGGGTGAATTCTTCTTGTTTTTCATTGTGTTGTAATTGCGCTGCTTGCATTCTGTACAAGCAAGAGTGATTTTTACTCTCATAACGGCACCTCCATTTAATGTTAGCCTCCCTCTGTCATAAGCGGGAATTCGTCCGCTTTTTAAGGGCAAAAAAAAGAACCCTCGCAGAGGTATAGATAATATACCACAAGGGTTCAATAATGTCAATACTTTTTTTAAGATTATTCTTCGGCCTGCTGTGCCGCGGCTTTCTTCTGCAAACGCTTCTGCTTTGCCTTATAGCCTAAAAGCTCCTGAAGCTGTGTCTTGGGGGTAGTGAAGCTGCCCAGAGTCAAAGCTCCTCTGTTGTATAAGCCGTGGAAGCTGCTTCCGCCTGTTGCAAGGATTTTGTTCTTCTTTGCGAAAGCCAGAAGCTCGCCCGTTGTCTTTTCGTCTGCTGACGGATGCCATACCTCTATACCGTCAATGCCGTAGGAAAGATAGCGTTCACAAACTTCAGCCGAGCCGTATTTTGCGGGATGAGCCAGAACGGCAATGCCGTTTGCGGTATGTATGGCATCAATAACCGTTTTTGCATCCTTAAATGCGGGCTTCATAATTATATTACCCTCGCTTGCGGGATTGAAAAGCTCTTCATAAACAGCGCCGTAAAAGCCGTCTGCCGCACCGACCTCGGTGAGAGCCTGCATAAAATGCTGGGGGAAAAGATTTGCCGCACCTGTTGCGCATCTCTTGATAAGCTCGGGGGTTACGCTGTAACGCTGTGAGAGCTTCAGCATCATATACTGACTTGCACGCTGTCTTGCCTTGGTGTTGTGGTGGCATATTTCTTCGAGCCTCTCGGGAAATTCAGGAAGATAGCAAAGAATATGCACAACTTCCTTTGTTTCGGGATCAAGTGCTGAGAGTTCTGCACCGATAATTACCTTTATTCCGTTTCTTTCACCGATAAGCTTTGCACGAACAGTTCCCGTAAGGCAGTCGTGATCGGTAATGGCAATAGTTTCAATGCCTTTACTCTTTGCCAATGCAATCATTTCGTCAATACTTAAAGAACCGTTGGATAAACGGGTATGACAATGCAGATCTCCGCTCAAAAAAAATACCTCCCCTTAAATGTTTTCTGCAAAAAAAGCAGAAATACTCCACAAAAAAGACTTCGGATATTAGGTCACTATCAACAGATTTCCGTTTTTATACGGTTTTAGCGACCAATTTCCCCAATATACATTGTAATTATATACCTTTGGCTCTTTATTTTCAAGAGTTTTTGTGTTATTATATCAATAAAAGATTTTAATTAAGAGGTAATATGAAAATGAATGATATAATTCTCGGGCTTTCGGGCGGTGTTGATTCTGCAGTTGCCGCCGCGGTTCTTCTTGAGAAGGGATATAATGTCACAGGCTGTTTTCTTCAGCTTGCACCGCACAGCACCTGTGACTCCCAAGAGCTGAAAAATGCCCGTCTTATTGCCGAACATCTCGGAATAAGGCTTATAACCGCTGATTTCAGAGAACGCTTCAAAAAAGAGGTTTCCGATTATTTTATAAATGAATACCTTTCGGGAAGAACTCCCAATCCCTGTGTAAGATGCAATGTTACCACAAAAATCCAATCCCTTATTGATGTGGCAGATGAAAACAATATTCCCTTGGTTGCCACCGGACATTATGCACTTGCGGAATATAATGAAAAGTATAATATGAAGACTCTTAAAGCAGCACCCTCGAAAAAGGATCAGAGCTATTTTCTCTCACGGCTTCGTCCCGACCAGATCGCAAGACTTGTTTTTCCTTTAGGGGAATTTCTTTCAAAGGATGAGGTACGGCAATATGCCGAAAGGCTTCAGCTTCCCAATGCAAAAAAGGGAGACAGTCAGGAAATCTGCTTCATTCCCGACAACGATTATCAGAAATATATCTGTACTCATTCGGATTTTAAGGCAAAAGAGGGAAATTTTCTCGACAACGACGGTAATATAATCGGAAGACACAGCGGAATAATAAATTATACGGTGGGACAAAGAAAAGGACTCGGCGCGTTCGGTGAACCGAGATATGTAAAATCCATAAATGCAAAAGACAACACCGTAACACTGTGCAAAAAAGACGAAAGAACAAAAGAGCGTGTTACCGTTTCGGATATTTCCTGGGCGGTTAAGGAATTTCCCGAGGGAAGCTTTACTGCTAAGGTAAAAATCCGAAGCACCGCCGCCGCAGTACCATCGGAGATAACCTATAAAAACGGAAAAATGCACATTCTTTTCAGCGAAAGAGTTATTGCTCCCACTCCGGGACAAACCGCCGCAATATACGACGGGGATACCGTGATTGCAAGCGGTATTATATAATGTATAATATATAAATATTATGTTACAAATACTTAAAAAATATTGACTTTTATTTTTTCTTTATCTATAATTATGACACTCAAAGACAAATTAATCAAAGGAGTTATATATAATGAAAAAGAGCAAAACAGGCTTATCTCTTATATTTGCTGTTGTGCTTATGCTTCTGATGACAGCATTTTCCTCAAATGCCGCTCTTGTTGGTGACATTTCAGGTGACGACGGCAAGGTTACAGCCGCCGATGCGAGAATAATTCTCCGTGCTTCCGTTAATCTGGAAGCTCTCACAGAAAAACAGACTGCACTTGCGGATATAAATGCCGACGGCAAAATTTCCGCCGCAGATGCAAGACTTGCCCTTCGTATGAGTGTAAATCTTGAGGAGCTTATTCACTATTACGAAAAAGAAGTGCTCACTCCCCCCACCTGCACCGAAGACGGCACGGGGAAAGCAACCTGCACGGAATGCGATGACAGCTATGAATATAAGATTTCCGCCCTCGGCCACGATTTCGGTGAGGCAGAAATTGTCACCCCCGTTACCTGTGATGCGGACGGTCTTGAAAAATATACCTGCAAGAGAACAGACTGCGGCTTTGTTGAGGAAAAGCTTATTGAAAAGGGACACACACCCGACATCCCCGCCGCAACCTGCACTGAGGATCAGTTCTGCACAAGAGGAAATCACATAATGGCAGAAAAGCTCGGCCACACAACCGACTGGGGTGTATGCGGCACATGTAAGGTATTTATAACAGAAAAGCACGCCGAAGCCGCCGCTACCGTTAAGGCTGAATTCGAAAAGGGCAGTGCCGCTGCCGCAAAGGGCTATGAAATAATCAACAAGAGCATCGGTTTTGCATCAATGCTGGGAATTTACTCAAAGGAAGCAAAGCCCGAATACATTGAGGCAAAAGCCGCATATGAAGCCGCCGCCGCAGCCTGCGGTGATATTGCAGAGCTTTCAGCCATCAAGGCGAAGCTTCTGAAAAATGCCGAAAATCTCGACGGACTTATTTCTCAGTGCGACAAAATAGTAACAGAAGGCGGAAGCGATCCCGCAAGCCGTTACATCGAGCTTATCACTCCCATCGACAACCTCTACTTCTTCAATGCCGACTGTGTAGACAACACAGACCGTGCAATCAAAAAGTTAATTCTCTGGTAAGAAAAGAAACCCAAGCGGAAAATTCACCGCTTGGG
>JAZNRX010000221.1:0-6209 GCA_045590915.1 Acutalibacteraceae bacterium
GTAAGCCCTGCTATTCCTGCCTTTGTAGCAGAATAAATAACCTCACAGGAGGCACCCTGCTGTCCCCATACGGAAGAAATGTTTATAATCCGTCCGTTGCCGTTTTTTATCATTGCGGGGATTGCCTCACGGCAGCAGTTGAAGGTTCCCTTAAGGTTTATATCACAAACAGCATTCCACTCACTGTCCGTAACATCCTGAAAAAGTCCCCAGTGTGAAATTCCCGCATTATTTACGAGCACATCAACATCACCTGATTTTTCTCTTATATAAGAGAACATATCAGAAACCTCATGGGCAGAGGAAACATCACATCTGACAGGAAAAGCATCATATCCCGAAGCAATCAATTCAGAGCAAAGTGCATTTGCCCTTTGCTCTGAATTAAGATAATTAACTGCCACCGTAAAACCGTCTTCACACAGTTTTTTTACTATTGCGGCACCGATACCCTTGGCACCGCCTGTCACCAATGCAGTTTTTTTCATATTAAGCCACTACATCCTCAAGAAGCTTCATAAAGCCGAACATACCTGTCATACCCTTATATGCCTTATAGCTTGAGGGAGGATTGCTCTTGTCTGCGGGAACGGTACCTGTAATGCTTTCAATCTCCATAGCAGTTACAAGCTTTCCGTTTTTATCCATTGTCTCAAGACGTACAAGCTTTGTACCGTCAAGATATACATGGGACTGACCGTTTTCTACGGTAAAATGATAAACAGAGCACTTACGACCGTTATAATCCTCTTCAGTCATACTGTCTGCATCGGAAAGAGAGCCGTAATTTCCGAAGTCCATAGTGTCGGGATTTGCAAGCTCATTGATGTCAAGACCTGCCATACTCATAAGACTGTCTGAAAATTCAAGATAAGCCTTCTTTTCGGGATATACCATATAAACGGTTTCATCTGCAATAAGCATTCCCATAGGAGTTCCGTCAAAGTCGGAAAGCATATAAATGCTGTCAGGTGTTATTGCAATTTCCATGGGAGCAGCAGTTCCCGTCTTATCAATCATTTTACCCTTCATATGAAAGACACCGCTCTTGAGATAGTCATATTCACTCTGTGCGGGAGCATCCACGGGAGTTGAAGACTGTGACGAGGTTGTTTTTTCCTCAGCAGAATTGCCGGATGTGGTTGTCTCAGTGCCGTTGCCTGTAACATTATCTGTTGCACCTGTTACGCTTTCACCTGAAGGATATGTAACCTCGGGAGCATTTACGTCATCCGTCGCATCCTCATAATATTCAGTTGTTGTTGCTGTCTCAAACGAATTGGAAAAGCTGAGACATCCTGCAAATACAAATACTACCAAAATAATCAAAAAAATAGCAAGATACATTTTTTTCATTCTAAAAATCCCTTCTGTTTATCCGTGCATACGCACGATTACAGGTTATTTTACCACACAATGAAAGCAAAATCAAGTTTTTTGTTCTTTTCAATAATATTAATAAACAAACTCCTTAAATCCGCCTTAAATATTGCAAACAGCCGTATTTTATGTTATAATTCTTCATAATCTTTTAAGTTAAAGGTGATATATTATGATAAAAGTTTCTCCGTCAATCCTCGCAAGTGATTTTTCAAAACTGGGAGAGGAAGCGGTTGCCTGTGAGAAGGCAGGAGCCGATATGCTTCATATAGATGTTATGGACGGCCATTTTGTTCCGAATATAACCTTGGGAGCCCCCATAGTTTCATCCTTGAGAAAGTGCACGGATATAGTTTTTGACGTTCACCTTATGATAAGCGACCCGATGAAATATATCCCTGATTTTGCAAAGGCAGGAGCAGACATCATCACTTTTCATCTCGAATCGGACTGCGATGCAAGAAAGACAGTTGAGCTTATAAAAAGCCTCGGTGTCAAGGCAGGTATTTCATTAAAGCCCGCCACACCCCCTGAAGCAGTTTTTGAGCTTCTGGAAGAGCTTGATATGGTTCTGGTTATGACCGTTGAACCCGGCTTCGGAGGTCAGAGCTTTATGGAAAATCAGATACCGAAAATTGAAGCCATAAGAAAAGAATGTGAAAGACTCGGTCTTTCCACAGACATACAGGTTGACGGCGGAATTACAGACAAAACCGCTCCTCTTGTTATAGATGCAGGAGCAAATGTGCTTGTTGCAGGTTCATATGTATTCAAGGGAGACAAGAAAGCGGCTGTTGAGTCACTGAAAAAGCTTCAGTGAGCTTTTTTACAGCATCATCCTTTATAAGACAGTGCCATAATTCAATGCACCTTGCCTCATCCGCCCGTGAAATGAATATTTCACCGCAGAATTCCGAAGCCTTCGTAAACAGCATCTCTCTCTGACACGAAGCAGGATAAAGCATCAGACGGTATTTGCCCTCACTTTCATATAACGATGCTTTTGTGCTTGTATCATAAGCTAAGATAAAAGCAAGAAGGCATTCGAAGTCGGAAAACTGAACAATAACAGGGGCGTTGTCACATTTTACAAGTTGCTTCAGAGATTTATCATCCGCTTCCCTTCTGGACAGCTGAGAAAAGCAGATGACTACCCTGTTCTCGCTTTCTTTGATTACCTCAATAAGAAGCTTCCCCGAAAAGCTGAAGCCGCCGCCGTAAACTGCCTTGATTTTTTCGTTTATATGCCACAGAACACGGCGTGTTTCTATATTTTTATAGTCCAGCTCATCATATGTTATGCCCAGCTCTTCAAGCTCATACATACTCAGATGCACCTCAACTCTGTACTCATTTCGCATTATAATATTCATATTCTATGCCCTCCGTACTGTATCTTACACTTTATTTTATTCCCGAAGGCTTATGTGTGCAATGCAAAAAATATGGAAAGACAGAGGGATATTTACTTTTTTCACAAGGTGAACCGCAAAATGAAAAAAACCAAAAAAACAAACAACCCTGCTGATTATAACGAGCACGACATTATAAGCCGAAGAACGAAAAGACAGCAGGAAAAAATCGAAAAGGAACGCCAGAAAACCGAAAGCAACAGAAAAGAGCTCTTCAAAAAGCGTGTCAGGAATGCATCTGAACAGAAGGTTCCGAAAACCAGCCGTACAAAAGCATATTACCGCTTTTCAAAGAATTATCCGTCTGTTGTGGATCACGAGGGTTTCCGTGAAAACAGCAGTCTTAAAGAAAAAATGTCCCCCAAAGGCATTTTTGCACTTATTACAGCAGGCTTTGCTGTATTCATTCTTACCTTTTTTGTTATTCAGGTGGGAATTGAGCTGTCTGAAAGAGAAATCAGCACTCCCGATAATATTCCCGCTTCAACCGAGGAAAAGGGACTTACAGCAGTAAAGCTTCAGGATACCTTTTTTATTTCGGATTCCCCGCAGACGATACGGGATTATATTGTAGGCGACGCCGTTGTTGTTGACATAAAAAACGAAGAGGGCTTCATACATATAAAAGACGGTAAATATACCTCCAAGGCTTCCTCTCAGACACTTGATAATGTAAAGGAAAAAATCACGGAGCTCGAAAACACGGGAATCAAGACCATCGCTTATATAAGCTGCTTCAAGGACAATACCAAGCCCTATGAATATACGGGGATGGAAACCATGACCTCTGCCGGCTATATTTTTGAAGACAGTGCGGGGGATATGTGGCTCAATCCGTTTCTTGAGCTTTCACAGGAATTCATACTTTCAATTATTAAAAATGCCGTTGAGTGCGGTTTTTCATATATTCTTCTTGACAATGTATGCTTTCCCTCGGATTTTTCGGTAACAGCCCCCTATTATCAGAACACACCTGATATAAAATCAAAAAACGATACACTTATTACATTTATAAACAAAGCCACAGCACTGGCAGGCAGTGAAAAAATAATACTCAACTGTGATATTACAGGCATTTGCGCCGTCAGTGAATTACCGAATGAAAAATACGGCGGTACGCTTCTGTCTGCAGAAAGCATATCCTACAGCCTTGATATGAGAGCTGACAGACAGTATACATCTCACCTGAAGGCATCCGAATATTTCCGATATATTGAGGAAATGCCTCTTGCATTTATTCTCGATGCGGGAATACTTGCAAGACAGGAGCTTATAAAAACAAAGGAAGCTTATGTTTTATTTGCTCTGACTGATACAGAGGATGAAAAAATTCCCGATTATGCCGACAAGGCAGACATCGGAAATCTGATAATTATGAATTATTGATTTTGAAAGGAAATTTTTATGGATTACAAAAAAAACTTAACCGAAAATATTCTTCCCTTCTGGCTTAAAACCGCCATTGACTATGAAAACGGCGGCATTTTTACACAGCTTGATAAAAAAGGTACGGTTTACGGCACAGATAAAAGCGTGTGGTTTCAGGGCAGAGCCTTATGGTCTTTTATGAAGGCTTATAATGTTATTGAAAAAAATCCCGAATATCTGAAAGCGGCTGAGTGCATTTATTCCTTCTTGCCGAAATGCACCGACACTGACGGCAGAATGTTCTTTACCGTCACAAAGGATGGCAAGGAGCTTCAAAAAAGAAGATATTATTTCTCCGAGACTTTTGCTGCTATCGGCTGTGCAGAGCTTTATAAGGCTACAGGCAGAAAAGAAGTGCTTGAAAGCGCGGAAAAGTATTTCACCGTGGCATATGAGTGCTTTACGGGCGTGAGAACAAATCCGCCTAAAATCAACCCCGAAAACCTCGGAACAAAGGCTCTCTCCCCTGCCATGATTATGCTTTCAACCGCCCAGACCATGAGAAGCATGGACAGTGACAAAAAGGATTGGTATAACACCATCTGCAAGGAATGTCTCGATGAAATTCTCGGCGGCGGCTATCTTACGGAAAAGGCACTACTTGAAAGTGTTACTAAGGACGGCGAATTTGTAAACACCCCCTCCGGCAGAATAGTAAATCCCGGACACTCACTTGAAGCCGCGTGGTTTATTATGCTGGAAGGCATTTTAACCGATAACAAGGATGCTGTTGAAATCGGAAGAAAAATCATTGATATTACACTGCCTCTGGGACTTGATAAAAAATACGGCGGCATCATCGCATTTACCGACCTTTTGGGCTTCCCTCCCGTACAGCTTGAATGGGATATGAAGCTGTGGTGGCCCCAGTGTGAAGCCATGATAGCTCTTAGAATGGCATACATACAGTTCGGCGATGAAAAATATCTGAAGCTTTACGAAGAAATCAAGGAATACTGTAAAAAATATTTCGTTGACAACGAAAACGGTGAATGGTACGGTTATCTTCATTATGACAACACCGTTTCAACAACTCTTAAGGGCAACATCTTCAAGGGTCCCTTCCACATTCCGAGACTCTATATTCTTATGGCAGTTCTTGATGAATGCGGCGACATCAAAAAATATGCTGAATAAAGTTTTACCCGATACGGAATATCCGTATCGGGTAATTTGATTAAAATTCAAGCTTTGCGGAAATATAGGTGTCGAGTTCAGCAATGGGAAGTCTTACCTGCTCCATTGTGTCACGGTCACGAACTGTAACACAGCCGTCTTCTTCTGAATCAAAATCGTATGTGATACAGAAGGGGGTTCCGATTTCGTCCTGTCTTCTGTAACGCTTACCGATTGAGCCTGCATCGTCAAATTCGCACATAAACTTCTTCTGAAGCTGGCAAAATACCTTTTCGGCACCCTCATTGAGCTTCTTTGAAAGAGGAAGAACTGCACACTTATAAGGAGCAAGTGCGGGATGGAAGTGAAGAACAACTCTTGTATCGTTCTTTTCTGCATCAACAACCTCTTCGTCATAAGCCTCTGTCATAAGAGCAAGGAAAAGACGCTCTACGCCGAGAGACGGCTCAATAACATAGGGAATGTATCTTTCATTTGTTGTGGGATCAAAATAGTCAAGTGTCTTTCCTGATGTGTTGATGTGCTGTGTGAGGTCATAGTCTGTTCTGTCTGCAACACCCCAGAGCTCGCCCCAGCCGAAGGGGAAGAGATATTCAAAGTCTGTTGTTGCCTTTGAATAGAAGCAGAGCTCATCTGCATCGTGGTCACGAAGGCGAAGATTCTCTTCCTTCATGCCGAGGCTATAGAGCCAGTCACGGCAATAAGCTCTCCAATAATTGAACCACTCAAGATCTGTGCCGGGCTTGCAGAAGAATTCAAGCTCCATCTGTTCAAATTCACGAACACGGAAAATGAAGTTACCGGGAGTGATTTCGTTTCTGAATGACTTTCCTATCTGTGCAACACCGAAGG